>JAGGWR010000143.1 GCA_021163445.1 Candidatus Tharpella aukensis | reverse complement strand
ATTTATCTATTGCAACATCGCAACATACCTTAAGCACAAGCCATAATTAAAGGCAATACCTATTTTGCGATTTGTGCTTAAAGAATAACTTACAAGATAAGTGTGATATTCGTCAAAGATATCCACTAGCAACCTCAACAGTTCAACCAAGCTTCAAACGAAAGGTATATCGTAAATACGCACACACCTCCAGCAATAAGCCAGAATCCCGACCCTTACTTCGGTTTCGGCCGATAGGCTTTTAAAGTGCCTGTTACTTGGACTTTCACCGTAACTGTTGTCTTTTCAGTAACACTTTTCTTCATATAGTGCTTGACCAAGCTATCGAAATTCGGCCAGTTCTTTTTCGCGATATACTTTTTGGCTTTAGTGCCCCAGCCCTTAGTGACTGAGACTTTCTTCGTGTTTATCTGGGTAGAGGAATTGTTGGTGTGAGGAATCGTCTCTGGGCCAACCTTCTTTTCTTTTACACCGGAGGTACCGCGCACTACGTTTTGCTCCAAAATCTCCAACTTTTTTGCGCCGCCCTTGGTTATCACTGCGGTATGATGCGGTCGGGAAAGAGTTTTTGTACCTGTCCCGTCGTACTCCGCCACTGGATCCTTCCCATGGGTAACCTTGGTTAGCGTGGTTGTGGTGATCTTTAACTGATAGTTGCGGAATTGCAGGATGTCACCCGGCTGTGCCATGGCAGTAGCCACCAAGTCACCCCAGACATAATCAGCAGCAAGGGTGACATTGCCGTAATCTGAGGCCGTCTTGCCCTTGGCCTTGGCTAGAGCCTTATTGGCTAGGTCGAAGCACTCACCACCCCCAACCTTATGACCGATCTTCTGCTTGGCGAACGTAACAACTTCCTGCTGGATCTTTCTTGTCGTGGTAACCATGACGTATCCCCTTACAGCACTACTTCCCTGTTTGAAATTGATTAATAGAAACTTCCCAGTTACGTGCCTCCCAAGGATCAGAGCAGACCAGTTGGAAAATCATGACCCCATCTAAAAATCCCACAAAAAAACTTTGATGGCGTCGTAAAAAGTTCCGATATCCTGCGTTGTTGTGGTTTCCCCGACACTCGACATACTATATGTATGGTCTCGCGCCGGGGAAACCACAACATCTTGTCTATCGAAATTTTAACTTAGCCATCCCATTACTTTTTACGAGTTCATCAACTTTGCCTTGAAAAATTCTTAGAGAGTTTCACATTCGAACCAATAACGGGCGTTTTCCAAGGCTTTTAAGCCATATCCACCCATCCAGAGGCCAATCATTTTACTATCTCGCCAATGTTTCTCTAATCCGTACTCTCGAGCGTAACCGGCGGAACTCATAAAGTCCATTGCTCGGCTGCAGACTCGTTCCACGGCAATACTTGCATGCACAGCTAATCCTCTGGTTTTTAGAGTGAATCCTTCGTCCCAAGATTTTGTGCCGTAAATTTCAGGATGATCCCATTCTCTTATGTAGGCCCACATCCAGGCAGATGTTGATTCGATATTCATGGCTATTTCAGAAAGCATCTCGGCACAAATACTGTGCTCTTTTAAGGGTTTACCGGCAACGATTCGTTCGGTTGTCCATTTTTTTATGATTTCATAGACGCCCTTCATAACCCCTACCGCCATAGCCGCAGTCCCGAGTTGTCCCATACTGACGGTGCGCAACCAGTATTCCGCATCTTTGCCCGGGCCGTGCAGTCGATTCTTTTTTGGAATTCGAACATGGTCAAACCAGACATCAGAGTTCATATCCGCCGCCATCCCAGCTTTATGATAGGGATTGCCGACAGAGACTCCTTCACTTTCACGCGGAACCAGAAAAAGACCGAAGTCATTTAGATCTGAACTCCCTTTTCTGGTTGTGGCAATTACGGTATATAAATCTCCGACTCTGCCGGTGTTAGTTGCCCAAATCTTATGACCATTAATGATCCATTCATCACCCTCGAGGGTGGCGGTAGTCTGGATGGTTTTTCCTTTCAGAACGCCAAGGTTTTCAACATCGGCACCACTAGCCGGTTCGGTAATCAGATGGCTGCCGACATAAAGATCTCTGCCACAGAATTTTGGCGCAATATCCTTAAGTAACTCCATATTCCGTGTTGGTTTTAATAAAATCGGAACAAGCCCCCAAATAGAACAAATGCAGGCCGTGGCAAAACCGGAATCAATCCGACTCAATTCTTCTACAACAGTACAGGTCATAGCCATATACTGATTTTCCGGCATATCCTGTCCGCCAAGTTCAGTTGGGAAAAAAGCACTGTTCAGGCCAAAATCCACTAAAACTTCTTTAAGTAGAGGTTCAACCAGCTTGTGATCTTTCCAGTCCTCATCCACATTCTCAACGATAGGTTTCAAACGATCATCAGCCCATTTTCGAATGGCAGTTCTCATTTGTGCCTGCATTTCAGAAGTCCACTCCTTCGGCCTTATAAAATCATCAATACCCGGCATATCATATCTCCTTTCTTAATTTGGTAAATACCTCACCGATAAATTCATAGCTCTATCGTGATCCACACCCATATCTCTTTTTATTATACGTCAGCCCCATCCACAAAAAAAAGACAGTAGGGCTACCTGTTTTGAAAATAGGCAACCCGGCTGTCTTTTGGAGGTATCTGAAATAAGATCCGTGGCTTTCCGACCCTGCCTTTCAACAGAAGTGGCTGGAATTATGATTTTCCACTCATATAAGCACAAATTGTAATCCGTTGCAATACCTCATTTAAATTTCATACCTAAAGAATAACATAGAAAATAGATGTGATATTTAAAAAAGTTCTGGTGGGCAAGCTTTGCCTGAATCCAAAAAAAATCAAGACACGGAGTCGGAATCAGGTTGGGCGATGCTGCATGCCCTTGACTAAATTCGATTGGTCGACTAATGATTCAGGGCGATGCCCCAAGGCAATCTCGGGCTAATATTTCTTATTTCTATAAACGATTTTGAAAAGGATGCCGATGTTCGGACTTCAGGAAATACTGATTGTTATCGCCATTATTCTGGCCATTCTATTTGTTCCGAGAATAATGAACAGACCCCCTGCACGACCGGCCTGGACCGGCGTCAGGATTTCCGCAAAAATGCGACTTGCCCTGGCTCTCTCGCTGATTTATCCGGCACTGGCGGCGGCTTATTTTCAACCCTGGCACACGGATCCGGTTCTGTTTTATTATGCTGGCGCCGGACCGGTTATCACTGGATGGCTGTTTTACTGGGTTCTGTCCGGATTTAAAAAACACTAATCTGTCATGATTGAATTCATGACGATGCCTGTAAGATATCAACTTTCTAGTGTTGAATTGATCTTTTATTATATCTTCGAGATATCCCCTGCCAATTTCAACTTTCCCACCAACCAAAAAAACCCGCAAACGGAAATTCCGTTTGCGGGTTTTTTATTTGCTTAAAAAAGCGAGGTCGGACTCAGGCGTACCTGACGAGCCGTAAACTTTAAATCAAGTTTACATCATGCCGCCCATACCGCCCATGCCGCCCATGCCACCAGGCATTCCGCCACCAGGCATTCCGCCAGCGTCACCGCTTTCGGGTTTTTCGGCGATCATGGCTTCGGTAGTAATCATCAGACCGGAGATGCTGGCCGCATTCTGCAGAGCAGTACGGGCAACCTTGGTCGGATCGATGATACCAGCTTCGATCATATCCGTGTACTCGCCGGTTGCAGCGTTGAAACCGAAAGCACCTTTCTCGTTTTTGAGACGGGCAACGACAACCGAACCTTCCTGGCCAGCGTTGTTAACAATCTGGCGCAGAGGCTCTTCGATGGCGCGACGGAGAATATTGACACCCATCTGCTCGTCGTGAGTCAAGCCAGTCAAATCATCGAGACTGGAACCCGAACGTAGCAGAGCAACCCCGCCTCCAGGAATAATACCTTCTTCAACCGCAGCGCGAGTCGCATTAAGCGCATCCTCAACCCGGTCTTTCTTCTCTTTCATCTCGGTCTCAGTTGCGGCACCAACATTAATTACGGCGACGCCACCAATCAATTTAGCCAGACGCTCCTGGAGTTTTTCACGATCATACTCGGAAGAAGTCTCTTCAACTTGGGCCCGAAGCTGTTTGACGCGACCCTGAATCATATCCTGGGAACCGTCACCATCAACAATAGTAGTGTTGTCTTTGTCGATGTGAATCCGTTTGGCTTGACCAAGATCTTCCAGGGAAGCGGACTCAAGTTTCAGACCGATCTCTTCGGAAATCACCTGACCACCGGTGAGTACGGCGATATCTTCGAGCATCGCTTTACGACGATCTCCAAAGCCGGGAGCTTTAACCGCAACACAGTTCAAAGTGCCGCGCAACTTGTTGACAACCAGTGTCGCCAGAGCTTCGCCATCGATATCTTCAGCAATCATCAGGAAAGGCCGGCTCATCTTGGCAATCTGTTCAAGAATCGGGAGCAGATCTTTCATGTTGCTGATTTTTTTGTCGTGGATGAGAATGTAAGGATTCTCCATCTCGGCAGTCATTTTTTCAGTATCGGTAACAAAATAAGGAGAGAGATAGCCGCGATCAAACTGCATACCTTCAACTACGTCCAAAGAGGTATCCATTGATTTAGCTTCTTCAACCGTGATAACACCCTCTTTACCAACTTTGTCCATAGCTTCGGCAATAATGTTACCGATCGTAGCATCGCCATTAGCGGAGATAATCCCAACCTGAGCGATATCTTTATGGGTGGTAGTCGGATTAGACATATCTTCAAGAGCAGCAACCAATTTAGTTACGGACATATCGATACCGCGTTTAAGTTCCATCGGATTAGCGCCAGCGGCAACCATCTTGGAACCTTCACGATAGATAGCCTGAGCCAAAACTGTAGCAGTAGTCGTACCGTCACCGGCAACGTCACTGGTTTTGCTGGCAACTTCTTTAACCAATTGAGCGCCGATGTTCTCAAATTTATCATCAAGCTCAATCTCTTTGGCAACCGAAACACCATCTTTGGTGATTGTCGGAGAACCGAAGGATTTGTCAATAATTACGTTACGACCTTTGGGTCCAAGAGTAACCTTAACCGCGTCGGCCAGAATATTGATACCATTCAGGATCGCCTGACGGGCTTCCTGATCAAATTTAATCTCTTTTGCAGCCATTATAAATCAACCTCCAAAATTTATTGTCGGGTTCAAACCGGAACCCTTTCTTCAATTATATAACTATTGCAACTATTAAAGTATACTAGGAAAGTACGCCGAGAACGTCATCTTCACGCATGATGAGGTAGTCTTCGCCATCCAATTTCACTTCGGTACCGGCATATTTGCCAAAAAGAATTTTGTCGCCGACTTTAACGTCAAGCGGCAGAACTTTACCGTCTTCAGTTACTTTGCCGTTACCGACAGCCATAACTTCACCCTGCATCGGTTTCTCTTTAGCAGCATCGGGAATAATAATTCCGCCTGCAGTTTTCTCTTCTTCTTCGAGCCGTTTGACAATGATCCGATCCTGTAAAGGTCTGATATTCATCGTTGATTCTCCTTTAGATAGATGTTATTTTTGAAATTAACAGATAAAAACTAAGGCCGCCAATCTTTATGGCAACCTGACTTACGAAGTTTTAGCACTCAGGACATCGGAGTGCTAACAGGCGAGAATATACTCACGCTTAGATGAAAAATCAAGGGGGAAGGGGAAAAAAAATTGAAGGGTGAAAACTTTAATACCACGACTCACAAAAATTGTAGGTTGAGACCTCAAGATCATCGAGACGCAGGCGACGAAAATTGATAAAACGGCGAGCGACCGAGGCGTTCGGAGCCCAAGTAAGATCGACAATTTTAAGCGAAATTGCCGGATTACGCAAACGCTCCAGATGATCCATCAGCGAGAAAGGGACTAAATCAACCAGAGTGCTGAGACCGTCACGTTTAATTACAGTAATCTCTTCGCGCCGACGAGAAATAAAGTTTTCATTGCGACGTTTCTGCGGCAGGGGAACTCGGGTTAAGAGGAGAGGAATAAAGCTGAAAACGGTCACACCCAAGGCGATTCCCGCCCCGGTTTTAAGGGAGTTAATGGTGCTTTCATCGAGTTCCGGCGTCAGGTGAACCAAGGAAAAACCCTGCGCCGCATAGAAATCAACAGCCGACTGGTTAGCGGCATGCAAAAAAGGTCCGGTCGCCAATTGAAAATCGGCCAGGCCCCCGCAAGAGTCGGAAAAGAGGTCAAGCTGCCCCAGACCATTAAGATGGAAACGACGAAAGCCGACTTTAGTCAAACGTTTAATAATTTCGACCAGAGGTGCACCCCGCCCCGGATACTGAAGCGCTGGCAAAGACCACTCAATTTCAGGATAGCGGCGAAAAAGATCCCGTTCACGGCCCGCGACCGAGGCCATAAGCTTGCCATTAAGATCGAGCGCCACTCGCCAACCGCGACGCTGTAAAAAAGGCTGGGCGACCGAAAAATCAGCCAGTTTAATCAGCCATGAAGAGGATTTTTTACCATCTTGAGAGATTTTGTCCCCCGCCCCGGCAGCCGGAAGCAGACACTTTGCCGCCTGATAACGCCGTTCTCGCTGCGGCTTCGATTTAGCTATCAGCTCTTTCTCTTTGAGCTGATCCCTAACCGCCTCTTCAATCTGGCGCCGGAACCAGGCCCCGCCGCGACGACCATATTGATCACGACTGCCGACCTTGACTAAAAGATCGCCGACCTGACATGCGAAAGGCACGGGCAAAGAGACAATCATGCCGCCACCTTTGCCTGCCCTCTTCTTTTCAATGCGAAAACCGTCCTTTAAAGTAAAGGAGTTATCACGGCCATCCTTACCCTGAAAAATAATCTTTAAGCGATCGCCGGAAGCCAGTTCTCGATTCGAACGTAGTAAAATCCGCCAGCTTTTCTTTTCGCGCCCCTCGCGACTAACCCGTCGAACTTTACCGACGACAACGCCGATGGTCGCAGCTCGCTGCGGCTCAATAATCGTTGTGGAATAGCGCCCCGACAAATTTCCTGCCGTCGTCGGCCGGGCATAAGCCTCTTTAAGTTCTTCGGCCAACGCTTTGCGACTAGCCGGAGCAAGCTCGCCACTGTTTTTAATCTCATCCAAAGCACGACGAAAAACCCCAACCACCACGCTGACATATTGCGAACCTTTCATGCGGCCTTCGATCTTGCAGGAAGTAATCCCTGAACGTACCAGTTCGGGAAGAAAATCGAGAGCGTTAAAATCGGCTGGTGAGAAAAAATTGCCCTCCTCTCCGGCATGGCGATAAGGCCGCCGACAGGGCTGACTGCAACGCCCCCGGTTGGCACTCTGGCCGCCGAAGAAACTGCTGAACTGGCAAAGTCCGGCGACGGAGACGCACAAAGCGCCATAAACAAACAATTCTAGCTCGATAGAACTTTTTTGGGCCACCGTTTCAATCTCTGCCAACGAAAGTTCACGCCCTAAGACGACCCGCTTGCAACCTTGAGCCGCCAACCGATTGGCCCCGGCCGCATTATGAATCGCCAGTTGAGTTGAGAGATGAACCGAAAGTTCGGGAAAATCACGGCGCAAGATATTGACCAAACCAAGATCTTGCACAATAATCGCATCGACCCCGATACGAGAGAGCTCATTTAAGGTACGATAGATCTCATTAAGCTCGTCGTTGCGGATCAGCGTATTTAAGGCAACATAGAGCCTGATCCCACGCTTGTGGGCATAAAGGGTCATCAATTCCAGATCAGGAAGAGTAAAATTTTCAGCCCGGGCCCGAGCTGAAAATTTCTTCAAACCAAGATAGACGGCATCAGCTCCGGCATCAATGGCGGCCATAAAGGTTTCAAAGTTGCCGACCGGAGCCAGGAGTTCAGGTAGTATTTTCATGGGATTACTTATCATTATATAAACTGTAAACGTAACTATAAACTAAAAACTATAAAAGGCGAGCCCTGGGGACTCGCCTTAAAAAATAATTTAAAACCGGTTAGTTTGAAGATGGGCTTCGCCCGGCTTCGAAGAGGTCAGAGCTCAGAGCGGCAAGCTGCCTACGGCAGCCGCCTGGAGGTCTGACCCCGCATATTGGGCAGGTCGAACTAACACTGCGATAAGATCTTCACTCTATTTTGAGCGGGGTCATTTCTTGACTATGGCGTATCGAGACAATCGGACAAGTCGAAAAACTAGCAACAGCCATTGTCAAAATGTGACCCCATTCATGAGGGCGAAGCAAAAGTCGGCAGCGTTCTCGGACTCACTTTTAAGGATGAACTACGGCTAAAATTTTTGCCGGCTCGCCACCGTGGCACTGGACTCGATGCGGGATGGTTGAGTCATAGTAGATGCAATCACCCTCTTCCAGAACATCGGTATGCTCTCCCAGGGTGACATCAATACGACCGTCCAGAACATAGAGAAACTCTTCACCTTCGTGGCCGTAACAGGTTTCATTTTTGATCGTCGCCGGCTCCAGGGTAATGATGAAGGGTTCCATAAGCCGATCCTTCTTACCCGCACCCAGCGATTTATAAGTGTAACCGTAGCGAACTCCCTCTTTCGAAGCAAAACGGGAAACCGTATGCTCTTCACCTTTGCGAATCAGGGTAAAGGGCTCGGTCTCTTCCTGGCCGAAAAAGCTACCAATGCTAACCTCCATCGCTTTCGCCAGATGCACGAGTACGCCTAACGAAGGTGAAACCAGGTGATTTTCGATCTGCGAAAGCACGGCGGTTGAATAACCACTCTTTTCGGCTAGATCCTGCAATGAGATATTTGCTTCCTGACGCAGTGCTTTAATTTTCTCGCCAACCTTAACCGCTTCCATT
>JAGGWR010000061.1 GCA_021163445.1 Candidatus Tharpella aukensis | reverse complement strand
TTAATTAATATCTACAGCCCAAAATCATCCTTTAAACGTTCAATCTGATGCATGCTCTGGTGCAGGATGGTAACGATACCAATATCACCATTACTTAAATATCGCCAATAAACAAAGTGCCTTTTATACCTGAAGAAAAAACCGTCGACACCAAATGCAGCAGGTATCGGACGGGAAAGAATTTCATGTGATTCAACCTTTGCAAAGGCATCGAATAAACCGATAATATATATCTCCGCCTGCTCTGCTCCCGATTGGTTCAAAGTGTATCGAAAAATCTCATCGATCCTGTGAGAGGCCGCGTTTTGAACCAAAAATCGAGCCATTAACCTTGCACTCCCTGATTGCGCTTGATAACCTCAGTCGCTGATAGCGGAACATATGAACTCTCGGGTGCAGAAAAGGCGCAGGCAAGTTCAGCCTTTAGTCGCTCGAAAGATTGTTGTTCCACGTGCTCCTTGTCACGCCGTATAAGGTCACGGATATACTCGCTCACATTCTCGTAGGAGCCGGTTTCTCCAACACTGGTCGCAACAAAATTGCTTAAAGCACCGCTGAGCCTCACTGTCAAAGTTGTTTGAGCCATACTGATAACCCTCCTGAACATAGTTTGTATTCATTATAACTAATACTGACTACACTGTCAAGATTCAAAAGTCTGTGGCGGTAGAATGGCAGTGGCGGCTTGGCCAGTACAAAGTAACCCGAAACTCTTCTCCTGAATCCTCAAATAAAACAGTCTGTTCCAGTCTCTTTGCTTCTTGGCATACCATAGGGAGGCCGCGTCCCAGTTTGTCCATGTAGCCAAGATTTTCCATTAGTCGAACCAGTAGAGGATTACGCGAAAAGCTTGTACCCACAGCAAGCTTTTCAATACTTACCGTATTGGGTAGACGGCCAGGGCTGATAAATTCAATGCGATCACTAAACATTAACACCCTGATCTGAGAACCTGTTATGCTATAATTACGATGAACTGCTGCGTTAACCAGAAGTTCACGAAAAACTTTATCCGGATAATGGGGTTTTTCCACCCGTTTACTTCCTTTAATTGTTGAAGGGGTCATTATGTTGGCTTTAATGGCGGCCAAGGTATTATCTATTTGCCTGGGCAGGCTGCCGCCAAATGATTTTTTGTCCAGAAGATCAGCACCTATTTCATTTCCGGCAAAATTCGCATAGATAAAGCCTGCCTGGGGTAAGATCTCTACAGGATTGATCCCAAAAACAAGGGCACCTCCCACCGTTGGTCGACCATTCTCTCCCAAAATATCACTCGCAGTTAACAGCCTGAGCTTTTCTTCCTCACTTTCATTAATAAAGCTGATTTTGTACCTGGAAAAATAATCGGAAATCGCAGACATATCCAGCTGTGAAATGTTGGCTATGGATATTTCAATCAAATCATAATGAAACAGTCCAGATGCCTGAAACAGGCGGACAAGTTCCTCTCTTGAGGCAATGCGTTTGGTTGATCCCACTCTGATAAAGTATCTATTATTTGATGTGTAATAGGGTCTGTCCACACCTTTCGGGATTTCAATGCAGGCGACCTTGACATTATCAATTTCCATCTCCTGATATGACGGACGTAAAGGAGGAATAACCCCTTCTCGACAGATATTCATAACATCCTCTTCATAAGAACGTGAAATACCTGTAACCTGCCGGTCATCTTCTATGCCAAGCCAGATTTCGCCGCCTTCGCCATTGGCAAAAGCGACAATCTCTTCAGCCAGTTTTTTTGCGGAGACTTTTTCAGATTTAAATTCGATGTATTGATTTTCAGCGCGAGGAATCTTCATAGATAGTTTCCTTTTAACAGAAGGGAGACAGGGGACGTTGTTGACTAACCGGAAAAACGCTCAATCCGCTAATTTTTTTAGCTATTATCATGTTTCAACTAAAATAGTTACTAATTTCCATAGTGAGAGTTTTTTAACATCTGCTTGTGCAAGCCCAAAATTATGCTTCATGTTTTGCTTTTCAACCTAATACTGTCCAGTCTTTTAATAGGTTGATAAAAAGCTGGGAAATACTCCTCGGTTACTGCTCTGCAGATTTCCTGAGCGGTTTCTTCATTTATAGGTATGCGATGTTTTATTGCGACTTTTAAGAATGGCTTGCACTTAAGAAAATTGTCAGGTTTTAGGTCAGGCACTAATTATCTGTTTATCGATTATTGTATCAGCGATTATGCGGGCCGATTTTTTCCAGCTAAAGCGTTTTAAGTTTTCATATCCGGCAGTAATTAAAGATTGTCTCAATTTATTGTTTTTAAGAATGGTTTCAAGTTGCTCTTTTATATCATTTATTTCTTCAGGGTTGCAATAAAGGGCGCTTGCGGCAAAGACTTCCGGCAGGGAAGTTCGATTGGAAACGATCACCGGGCATCCCTGGGCCTGGGCCTCAAGCGGAGGCAGGCCAAAGCCTTCGAATAGGGACGGGTAGCAAAAGCAAACTGCGTGGCTGTAAAGAGCATTTAGTTGCGGGTCGGTAAGGTAGCCGGTAAAAATAACGTGTTGTTGGTTAGTGGGGGATATTTTGTTGTCCGGTGAAGAGATATCCTTTTTTTTGAAAACTTCTTTATTAGCACTGCCAACAATTACCAAGCGCAAATTGTCATTGTTTATTTTTTGAAATGTCGCGATCAGGCGAGTAAGATTTTTTCTCGGTTCCAGAGCTCCGACGGCCAGGATGTAGGGCCAGGAGTATGGGCTAGGTTGAGAGTGGAGGGAAGTCCAGCAATCTGTATCGACAGCATTGTATGAAACTGTAATTTTTTCAGCCGGTATCTTTAGTTGTTGGACAAGAGTTTTTTTTGAGTACTGGCTAACTGTGAAAATTCTCTGAGCGCTTCGAGCCAGCCGGGGAACGGTGAGGTTGTAGAGAAAAGCAAATCGTCGCGAAAAATATTGGGGATAGAACCGGAATGCCAGGTCATGAACGGTTATAAAATTATTGGCATAAAAAATGGGGGCTAAATTAACCAGGCTAAGCAGGGGAGGGTTCCCACGCTTTTTTAACCATTTGGGCAGATTGATCTGTTCCCAGAGCAGGTTGGCGGGTAGGTGCAGTTTTTGATAGATGCGATAATTCAAGCTGCCGATTATCTTTACATCAAGTTCAGCGGCAAGATCACGGTTTAAAATCGCGGGCGGTGCTAAAAATATAGTATCCGGGCGCAATTTTTTCAGCTCCCGGGAGATGTTGATCGCAAAACGCTGGGTGCCGGTAACCTTCTGCGTTAAAAAGCGGGCGTTGACAATAATTTGCATTAGTCGTTCTTGATAAATTTACTATATTGCAGATCAATAAAATTCTTAAATTTTTTGCGAAAAATCTCGGTACTAAAGCGCAAGGCATTATCCCGGCAGGTCTGAGCGGAAATTTTACTCTCCTCTTTTTCAAAGTGAAGAATCGCCTCAACGACACTCTCCGGTTGCTGGGTTGGGAAAAAGAGTCCGGTAGCCGGTTGGCCGGATTCGTTGTCGAGGGTTATGATCGTCTCTTTAGCGCCGCCGCGACCATAGGCGATTACCGGGGTGCCGCAGGCTTGGGCTTCCAAGGGAACAATGCCGAAATCCTCTTCGGCCGCAAAAAGAAAAGCTCGCGCTTTACGCATGTAATCACGTACCTCTTCCGTTTTCAAATATCCCAACATTGTAACATTATTTTCGGCTAGCGCCTTTAGACGTTCTTCTTCCGGGCCGCCGCCGATAATTATCAGTCGACGTTCCGGCATCAGGGAGAAAGCTTTTACTAAAATATCGATGTGTTTGTAGG
>JAGGWR010000226.1 GCA_021163445.1 Candidatus Tharpella aukensis | reverse complement strand
GAAACAAGAGTGATAATGGCCGCTGTCAGCCATTCACGTTGACCGCAATAATTGGTGAAAATAGCCCCGAGGCCGCCTTCGGCCCGAGCGTAGACGCTGCTGAAAGTGAGCTGAACAATCGCGTAGCGGCCGAGAACCGGAAAAATTATCAGTGCCAACGGAGCTTTGTTGATGATCACCGCTAGAGCACTGTATTTGAGCAATAACAGCAGGACAAGAGCGGTTGCACCCATACTGCCGAGATAGCTGTCTTTCATTATGGAGAAAATCTTCTCTCTCTCCGGTTGGCCGCTCATCAGGCCGTCTGCCGTATCCGCAAGACCGTCGAGATGAAAACCTCCGGTGAGAAAGAAGTGGATGGTTACAATCAAGGCGGCACAGATTGCCGGAGAGAAGAAGATTTTAAAAAAACAGGCAGAGAAAAAAAGGATCAAACCCAGCAGAAGGCCGACCAAGGGAAACCAGGCCTGAGTGTGGCCCAACGTCTCTTCGGGAACCTCGGAGCTGAAAGATCCGGCTGGCAACGTGGTTAGAAAAGAGAGGGCAAGACGAAATTGGGTAATAATATCTGTCAAGGTAAATTGCCTGTTGTTATTTAAAAGGTAGCTGTTTTGATGGACTCGTAATAAATCACGAAATCACGGGATGGCTAAGTAAAAATTTTGATAGGCAAGTTGTTGTGGTTTCCCAGGCGCGAGACCATACATATAGTATGTCGAGTGTCTGGGAAACCACAACAACGCAGAATATCGGAACTTTTTACAACGCCATCTATTTTAGTTTTTGCGGTAGTCCCCAAACTGTAAAATAGACCTCCCGGCAAGCCTGGGCCAGGCGTTGGTTGGCAAGACCGGCAAGGTCGCGAAAACGGCGTCCTAAAGGGTGTTCCGGGACTAAGCCGAGTCCAACTTCGTTACTTACCAGGATAACCGTTGCTGGAAGCCGGTTTAAAGATGCGGCCAGCTTGTCGATCTCTTCAAGAATCTGCTGATCACTGTCATTTCGTCCCATCAGATTTGAGAGCCAGAGGGTTATACAGTCAACCAGAATAATGTCAAAGTCGGTACTGGCCTGTTGCAGGCAGTCGGTCAGATTCAGAGGTTCTTCAAGGGTTGCATGCCAGGCACTGCCGCGATCAGCCTGATGTTTGGCGATTCTTTGTTCCATCTCCCGGTCAAGGGCTTGGGCTGTCGCCAGATAGACCCGGCGGCCGGGCAACTCTTCGGCCATCTTCTGCGCAAAACTGCTCTTACCGCTACGGGCTCCACCGCCAACCAGAACGGATGTAGTTGTATCTTTTGTCATTTGTTCGCACTTTCTCGGCTTGGGTTATTGCTGGTACAAGGTGCGCCAGGAGGCTGTCCGAGAATGCCCTTTTTCCCCAGCTCTTCGTTATTTTTTGAAAATAATACTCGGAATACTAAGTGTATACCTGTGCTTATTTTCAAAAAATGCCTTGATCTGAGAAAAAATTGCTATTCTTGGACAGCCTCCTAGCACCCCAGGCTTCGCTGTGAGCGTAGCGAGGAAGCACTCTTGGGGTGTGACCCCGTTAATGGGAGCGAAGCGATATCCGTCGCTATCCGCTGCAACTTAACTTTCGCATTATGGGCATTTCAAATAGTCAATAGTCAATAGTCAAGTGTCTTGTTCTTGCCGGCAATTCGTAATCCAATAACAGTTTTCTGTCAATGGTTTTTGAGATGTTATAGAATCCGCTTGCAGGCAACCGATGGTCGGCCCGGAAAATGGTATCTGCTGTGGCCCTTTAACCGGGTCGTTGAGGTAGAGCGTTTGGTCGTAAAGCATCGTTGCGGCGGCCGCCAGATCAAAGGCTAAGACGGTTGGGAGGAAACCACAAATTTGAGCAAGATCGATTGGTAAATGGAGGTTAAATTGACTAAATCGGAGTTCAGAGTTTTTGCTGCAAGCGTCGGGGCTGTAGATAAACGGTACGTCGTTCTGTAATTTGGGCGAGTTTAATTCAATTTTTTCCAGATAGCCGTATGGTGCGTTGGTTTCCTGGGTTCGCTTCAGTTGAAAAAAGAGACTTCCTTCGCCGGGGCCGCTTAATCCATCTGGTTGGGGGCTGTAATGGTGATTTTCTTCAGCTGTGGTCTTTTTTCGATTGCCATAACTTTGCCAGCAATATCCCAGAACATCACAGTATTCGTCGACCGCGCCGCATAAAACCGTATCAACCCGGCCCTCCGCCAGCCACTGGGCCGCAGTCAGCAAGGCCATGGGGACGGAAAGGCGGCCTTGGGTCAAACTTAAGTTGGGGCCGGTGATTTTTAGATGTTTGGCGATATGGGCGGCGGCGGCGTTGTGAACCGAGTTAGAAAAGAGGGTCGGTGAGGCCAGGGCGTCACCATCTTCGATGACGGAATCGAGAAATGAAAAGGTTGTGGCGCTGGCCCCGTAAGCGCTGGCGACAATTAGTCCGGTGCGCTCGCCGATGAGTTCTTGACCGCTATCTTCACAGGCGAGACAGGCTCCCAGCAGAGCCATTCGGGAAAAATGATCAAGACGGCGCAACTCCCGGCTCTTGATGAATCTGGTCAGAGTTTTAGTCGAGGCCCGAAAAATCGGTAAGTTGTCAAATCCCCGGTTGGTTTCAATCTCAGTAAATTCCGGCTCGACTTTTTTTTCACCTTTTAAGGCCGCCCGCAATTCATCCAATCCGGCTCCGAAAGCGCCGACCGGGCCGATACCGTGAATCGCCAGCGGGATCATTGCCGGGCTCCATCAAGGCTGATGATCAGGGCCGCATTGTTACCGCCAAAGGCCAGTGATTGACTTAAGGCCAGACGACCGTTGATATTTTGGGCGCACTCGGTTGGGGCGTGGTCGATTTCGGGGTCGATTTTTTCAAATCCGGCACTGGCGGGGATTTTTCCGCTTTGCAGCATGGCGATGGTAAACGCAGCTTCTAAAGCACCGGCCGCTCCAAGCGTGTGCCCGGTGTGCCCTTTGGTTGAAAAGAATGGGGTCTGGGGAAAGAGACTTTTAAGGATTTTCCCTTCGCTCAGGTCGTTGTTGGCGGTGGCGGTGCCGTGGGCGTTGATGAACGCTATCTCTTTTACATTGTTTCCGGCGTCATTTAATGCCAGTTGTAAAGCCTGGCGCAAGCCTTTACCTTCAGGGTGAGGGGCGGTCAGATGCCAAGCGTCACAAGAACTGCCATAACCGGCAATAAAAGCCTGCGCTGGCTGGTCACGAAGTTTTCGCAACTTCTCCGATTCAAGTACCAAGATAGCTGCCCCCTCTCCCAGGTTGAGGCCGTTGCGCTGTTGATCAAAAGGTCGACAGGCTTGCTGAGCGCTGATCATCAACGAGAT
>JAGGWR010000321.1 GCA_021163445.1 Candidatus Tharpella aukensis | reverse complement strand
TGCAGCCAGAGCGTAGTCGCTATTATCGGCGTCTATGTTGTTTTCAGTCAGTTTAAGGAGTTATCTGAAAGCTCCACATGCCGCCCCACGCTTAGCATTCCCGTCGAACCCAGGACACCCCCGTGGTAAAAAATGATTGCGCACCGATAGCTGTTGTCAGCGCTTCATCTATTCACAATATAACAACTCTGAAGCAGTTTGGCAAGCAGGTTGTAAAATTTTGTTTTTCAGACAGCCTTCTAATTTCCGTGAAATTCACGTTCGGCGTCCCTTTTGACGGCTTTGTCTTTAAGATCTTCACGTTTGTCATGCAGTTTTTTACCTTTGGCCAGGGCGAGTTCGATTTTGACTTTTCCCCGAGAAAAATAGGCTTTGGTCGGAACCAAGGCCAAGCCTTTTATTGTCACCTTGCCGATCAGCCGTTTGATTTCATGTTTATGGAGCAGGAGTTTTCGCGAGCGCATGGGTTCGTGATTATGGATGTTGCCATGTGAATAGGGGCTGATATGGAAGTGTTCGAGAAATATCTCGTCGCCATGGATGCGGGCGTAGCAGTCATTCATATTGCCGCGACCTTCGCGCAAAGCTTTAACTTCGGTGCCGGCGAGGACAATTCCGGTTTCAAATTTCTCTAAGAGAGAGAAGTTGAAACGGGCTTTTTTGTTGCTGCAGATTATTTTTTGAGCCATATTTTTGACCTAAAAAAGACGGGCCGCGATCCAGCTGCCGGAGACAAAAGTGCCGACGGCGCTGCCTAAGTTGGAGAGGGCAACAACCAGCAGGATGCGGCTCACCGGATTGTGCCAGAATCCTTTAATTGTGGAGATGGCGACGGGGAGATCTTCCAAATCGGCAACTGTCGGTTTTTTGACTGTGGCCTGAACCATGCCGGAGACAAAACCGGCGGCAATCAGAGGGTTGAGGCTGGTTAGCGGGGCGGCTAAAAAAGCGGACAAGATGGTTAGCGGGTGGCCGCAGGCGGCTGCCGCTCCAAGGGCGGCCAAAATCCCATTAACGAGAAGCCAGATGTAGATCGATTCCATTGTATGTTGGCCGCCGCCCTGGAAAAAACCGACAATAATCATGGCGATAATCAATCCGGGAATGGCCCATTTGATGATATTCATCCAGGGTGATTTTGGCGGCAACTCAAGAATCGGGTCAAGTGGTGTCTCTTTTTCAATCTCTCTGACAATTCCTTCAATATGGCCAGCGCCAACAACCGCGACGATACATGGGCCGGGTGCCTGCCGAAGTTTTTGGGCCAGATAGATATCTCTTTCATCAATCAACCGGGTTTTGACTTCAGGAAAACCGGCGGTAAATTCAGTCAGCAGGGTTTCAAGCTGATCTTTTTCAAGCATCTCTTCGACCATCTCCTGATCGATCTCTTCAGAGAAAATGACGCCGCTCAAAAGATGGAAAATCATCTTCAGCTTTTGCCACCAGCCGAGATAACCCCAGACCCGTTTCAACGTGATGTCGATGGGGCGGTCGGCGAGCACCAGTTCGGCATCGATGGCTTCAGCCTCAGCAATTCCGGCCATCATTTCGGCTCCGGGTTGAACCCCGAGCTGCTGGCCGAGGCGTCGGTAAAAGGCGCTTAATATCAGTTGGGCCAAGAGAAAGAGGGCTTTTTTTTCTTTGATAACCTTGACGATATCCATCTGCCGCCAATGGTCAGGCCGGGTCATCGCCTGGTAGCGGGGAGGGCAGAGTTCGACGGCCACCGTATCCGGTTTTAAAGCCTGGATAGTCTCTTTTACTTCGGTGACGCTTTTTTGAGAAACATGGGCTGTACCCACCAGATAGATATCTTTGTTTAAGATTGAAATGTGGCGTACAGCTTCCGATAGGGCAGGATTATTATCTAATGGTGATGTCATCTTAATCAATTTGGTGGTGGGTTAGATGTTTAAATTCTTGATTTGGGCATAAAAAAATGCCAAAGGCATTTACCATAAGCGTTGTCTGAATGCAACCGCCAATTAACAAGTTGGTTGGGGTTTGGTTTTGTTGGTTTTAGGCAGAGACGCTGAAGTTGGAACTGGAACTGTTCGGATTTAGCAGGAGGTTGGTTGTAATTTCAGTTTGCTGGTAGGCGGCAATGGCTTGTTGCCCAAGTCGATTAGCGGTTGCGGGATCGGTTACATCTTGAATAGTGGATGTCTGTTCATCATTTTTCTTACTCTCTTCACTGCGTTCTTTCTGTAACTCTATTCTGGCTCGGGCTTCAGTTTGGGCCGCCTGGGCGGCTACTGAACGATCTTGGCCGGATGGGTCTTTTGGTGCCAGGGCGGCCCGTTTGACAATTTGCATCTTGCGGATGGTCGCTTCCGGGTTGTTCTCAGCTGAGACATCAATGCTGACTTCTCCGCCAACCGCATAGTTCTGGTTGTCGGGGCCTCGCTCATATTCATAGCTGGCGCCGCCGCTGACATAGGGGCCGCCGGCGGCGATGTGGGCCCGTTCATGGGCTTTAACTTCAGCATCTCTCTTTTTTAGTTGGTCGACTTGGCGTTGTTCCTCGTCGCTTAATTCAGTAAAAGGGCCTTTGCCGCCGCCGCGCTCTTTCTCAGCGGCTTCCGAGACCTCGTCTATCTGCCTGTTTCGGCTCGCATCTTCAGGAGAGATTCTTGATTGTCGAGGGTCGCTGTTCGCCGCTCTTGCCGTCAAGTTCAGATTATAGTAATCGGCAATGCTGCTTTGGCTGCTGCTTATATCCATGTTTTGCCCCTTTGTTGCGATTGCCCTATCAAATACTCCTTCGACAGCTAAAGAAGAAAACTTTAGCGGTTTTTTTGTTTTTACACATTTTTTTCTATTTTAACAGTTTTTATTTTGTCTGGATCTGGGTTGAAGTGGGTGAAATTGTATTCTGTGCTTTTAAAGGGCCAAAGTGAAACAGGCTTAGACTGATGATAAAAAAGAGGGCGATGATCATGGTTGCGCGGCGATTTACCAAGCCATCTTTAGCTATTTTAATCAGTAGCAACCAGCCTAAAAGGGCGGTCGACAAAATAGCGGCAAACCAGTATACCTTGGGGCTGCTAAAGAGTATGCCCGGATTGGCGGCGGCGCGGTTGTAAAAGAGCCAGCCCAGAGGCAGGATCTGCAGGGTGACAGCTGTCAATAACCAGCGTCCGGCATATCTGGCCGCCTGGAAATAGTACTCTCTTGATTGTTTGCGTTTGTTCTCTTTTTCTCCGGCATTGGCGAGCATGAAAAAAAGTGCGGCAATCCCGATAGCGTTTAGTGTGAAATGAAAAAAAGAGGCGATTTCATTACGGCCCAACCACCAGAAGATGAGTTCCTCAGTTGTTGTCAGGTGGCTTTTGGCTGCAAACCAGGCCGCACAAGTATGGGGTAGATACCAGAAAATGGATGCTCCGAGAGCACAGCTTGCGGCAATAAGGGCGAAAGGGGCATGAATAAACTTTGGCTTAATGATTCTTGCCGTAAAATGATAGAGCAAAAAGAAAAAGAGGGCTAAACCACTGCTTAAACCGGTGATCAGGAGCGGAGAGGAGTTTGTGAGGGTAGGGTAAAGAGGGAGAAAAACCGTCGTTCCGCCCAAAATGCTGAAAAGAAGAGTCCAGAGCCAGGTTGATCGGGTAATGTTATGACTCATGGTCGGGAGGTTGTTTTTAGGGCTTGAACTAAATTTGATCTCGCTGACAAAAGCCAACAGCGAACTTCCCGCAAGCAGGGCCAGGGCCAGCAAAAAAATGATCGTGCCCGCCGTCTGGAGTTGAGGTATAGTTAAGTAGTTGATGATTATATCCATTAGTGTCAGTGTTCCTTTATTTTGCATCTTTTGTTTCAGGTTTACAGCCATAGCTGCGGAAACGGATCAGAGCCTCATCCATCTCCGCATCACTGAGCAGAACCGGGGTGCCCAGAGAGCGGGCTCGATAATAGAGTTCGGCGACCTCTTCTATGTATAGTGCCGTATTGTAAGCTTCACTTAAATCTTCTCCTACGGCAAGAAGGCCGTGGTTTGCCATTAGGATACAGCGATCATTATGGCCTAAGGCGGCAACCGTTTTACGGGCCAACTCTTCAGTGCCGAAAGTGGCGTAAGGGGCGACGCGAATCTCTTTGGTTTGGGCAACTCCGATCAGGTAGTGGCAGGCGGGCAGAGGTTCGTGGAGCAGGGCGAACGTGGTCGCAAAACGGGAGTGGGTGTGAACTACGGCATTGATTTCAGGACGTGCCTGGTAGAGGGCCAGGTGCAGATGCCATTCGCTCGATGGAGGGCGACCCTCAAGTTGGCGGCCATCAAATTCGAGCAGGCTGATATCTTTGGCTTTAATCTCATTATAGCCGATTCCGGAAGGCGAGATGGCAATTAGACCTTCGGCTCGCATGGCAATGCTTATATTTCCGCCGGTTCCGGTAGTCAGGCTGTCTGCCAGAAGGCGGCGACCGTAATCGGCAATTTGTTGGCGTTTATAATCAGTCATTTGGAACCTTGGGCAAGAGCTTACTGAGCTCTTCCGGCATTGTTATACTTTTGTGTCTGTTTATGTCAAAGATGAGAAATGTTACCTCAGCTTCACAGACAACTTCATCACTACCTTTTTTTGTGATCACTTGTTCAATGATGCCGACTTTACGATTACGCAACCCCTTGAAAATGGTTTTTACGACCAGAATGTCACCAACAAAAGCCTCTCGGCGATAATGTATATTAAGGTTGACCACCGCAAAACCCAAGCCGCGTTGCACCATCTCCCAGATATCTATCCCTTTTTTCTCAATCTCATCGACTCGGCCCCATTCCAGAAACTCGACATATTTGGCGTTATTAACATGGCCCATGACATCAATATGGGTGGAACGGATCTTAATCTCAAGCATTTACTGTCCTTCTTGGCTAGGTTTTAGGTTGCGAACTTTTTATATGCTCAAAATTGTAAAAAATAGCAATTTAAAAATCAGTGGCTGTCGGCTGTTTCAATAGTCCAAAAGGTGTAAAAATGGTGTCAACTTCACTTCAATCAGTTGTAAAATCTCTTTTTCACTTGTCGGCGGTAGTTCCCATGTGTTGGCGCCAAATTTGAGCAGGCGTGAAAGGCTTAGGGGGATTTTCAGTTTATGGGCGGGTATCAGGTGGATCGTGGAAGTCCTCTGCAGAGTTGAATTTTTTTTGAGATCAACAATTATATCATCTCTTAACTGGATATAGTTTGCCAAATTGTGGCGTAGAAAGTTACATCCTTTTTGTTCGGAAATTCGGAGGGCGAGATAACCGTCGAGGCGAAAATCAAGTTTTTGCCAGAGAAATTCGTAGCTGGCAAGAAAATTGTTGAGGGTTGAATTCTGCCGTGAATCTATGTCGGTTTTTTGACTCTTTTTCTCATTTTTTTTCAGAGATATATTCAATTCATTTTCAAGGCTTTCACGAATGATAATTCGCACCATCTCTTGCTCCCAGGCGAGGAGGCGCATCAGTGGGTTGCTACGGCTTGAATAGTGGAAGGAATCCATGTTTCGGCAGAGGGCGAGGCAGAATGTCTGTTCAATTTCAGAAAGCTTGGCAAAGACTTGGGCTTCCCGGCAGAGGGCGTTGGCACATTTAAACTGGTATCCGGTCAGGTGGCGCAGGTCGCGGCCCTGGTGGCGTAATGGGTGTAAAAGACAACCCGCCTGTTTCTCCTGATCGTCAAGAAACCCTAAGCCCCAGCACTCCTCACCCGAGATTTCATGCGGGTCATCCAGGTTATTTTGCAACTCCTGGCGATTGCTTCGTAAGAGACGGCGTTTTTCGTCAACAGCATCGAGTGGGTCAGCTTCGGGATCGCGAATCGGCGGGCAGCAATAGAAGCAGCTTTTCTCCTGGTCGGGAAAGCAGAGTGAGGCGAGATTAAGCATGATGGCGTCGTAAAAAGTTCCGATATCCTGCGTTGTTGTAGTTTCCCAGACACTCGACATACTTAGATGTATGGTCTCGCGCCTGGGAAACCGACAACGCCCGAAGGAAGTGCTCTTGGGGTGCAACTTGACTGTCGAAATTTTTACTTAGCCATTCCGTTAGGTAACTTATTAGCTTAGCCACAAAAGTACACGAAAATCTTTTTTCCCCAGCTCAGCGCACTAACTATAGTAAATTACTCACCGCTGTACATTACGGCCAGGATAAGAGCCGGTTTGTCGGTGTTGGTGATAACTACATGCGGGGTGGTTGATTTAAGGTAGAGAGCATCACCTAATGAGAGGATCTCCACATTGTCTTCAACCACGATTTTGACTTCACCATCGATAACATAGATGAGTTCTTCCCCGGCATGAACCGAAGGTACTACATCTTTAGCTTTTTCCGGATTCAATTTTACGATAAAGGCGTCCATGTGGCGATCTTTAAGATCTGCTGCCAGCGGAATGTAGCTGTGGTAACTGGCCCGGCCGGAGGGCAGAGGGGCGGTCTTTTGGTCGCTAACCCGCAGAACGCTGTAGTTATTCTGCTCTTCCTGATCGGAATAAAGAGAGCTCATTACGGTGTTCAAGGCGCGTGAAAGACGGATCATGGTACCCAGCGGCGGAGTAATGTTTTCCTGTTCGATCTCTTCCAGCATGGTTACATCAAAACCGGTTTTCTGGGCCAGTTCAGCCAGAGATAAACCTTGGGTCTCCCGCATATGTTTGATCTTTTCACCAACATGAATCGGCTCTGACTGCTCTTGGGGTTTATCCATGTGGTCAGCCAGATCGGCCAGATACTTTTCGTAATATTCATTGTGCTTTTCAAGTTTGATCATCGCAGCGTACTCCTGAATGTCATTGGTTTTTGGGGTTTGTTTGGTTTGAACTTGCCAGCTTACGTTAAATGGGTTGTCAGGTTAGTTGGCTCTATCATATACTGTTCATAAACGTAAAGATCAAGTAATAATTTTGGTAACTATTCAGCGTGAGTAGAAAATCACCGAATATTGATGGATTTCAGTAAATTCCGGGGACATAACCTGATTCTCAGCAGGGAATCGGGATTGTGTCCCCGGAATTTGCGGGTTAGCTGAATAGTTACAATTTTGTTTAGTTTTACAGGCCTGTCGATTGTATACGTTTTTGCATAAAAATCTTGACAAACGTTCGATGGTCGGTTAGCAGGTATCGGTAAATATGAATTATCGCATGATTTGTTAGTTTGATTTTGCTGGAGGAATAGTTCTTTTTGTCGGTAACTAATGAGTGGCGTTTGACTGCCTATAAAGAACTGGTCGGCTGTCTCAATCCTTTTTTTTCCTCCTTTTTGGGGGACTATTGCCGTAATTGTCAAAAGGTGATCGGACGTTTACCCGAGGCGGCGGAAGAGTCGATTGATCTGCTTGAAGGTGTCTATCCCGGCTGTTGTCACCGGGGGGCCGGAGATATCTTTCGCCTTGAGGGGGAGAAGCCGGAACGGGCTTGTTTAGCCCCTGAAATTGTTGTTGCTTTACAATATGAACGCCAGCGGAAAATGCAGTTGTCTGGGGCTGGCGGGGGAACATATAGTTTTCGGCGGCATCGGGATGGGGCTTTGGTCAAAGGAGCTCATTGTAGATATTTTGCTGACCAAGGTTGTCTTCTGGGTGATTTGAAGGGGCCCCTTTGTATTAATTTTATCTGTCCGCCGATGCGTAGCGATCTCCTTGTCGTTTGTGCTGGAGATGACGATCTGGTCGGCCCGGAACACGATTTTTTATTTATCTATAGAAGTCTGGCGATCATCAGTTACGATGATCAGGCTGAGGTTGAGCGAGAACTTGCGTCATTTAGCCAAAGATTGCAGGTGCTAGAAAATAAGTGCCAGGCGTTTATGACTGAACGGAAGGTTCAATCTTTATATAGTTGTTTTAATTAACCAAATAGGTATAAAACCTCTTGCTACTGTTACAGTTTCCGGTGTTACCGGATGAGGAGAAATAGAGAAGATGTTGGATCAATTATTGGCCGCTCTGAATGAGACTGAGCGGGCGGCTGTCGATGAAGAGGAATATCAGGTATTGCAGGCCGTAGTTGATGAATTGCCGGCTTTTTCACATGAGGTTTCCCAGCTTATCCCAATCTTGCAGGAGATTCAGGGAAAACATGGTTATCTGCCCCGGCTGGCGTTGAATATGGTCGCTGATCACGTGCAGACAAGCATCGGCAAAGTTTACGGAATCGCGACATTTTACAACCAATTTCGTTTCAATCCGCCGGGTCGTAACCCGATCAAGGTTTGTTTAGGCACGGCCTGTCATGTCAAAGGTGGCGAGATTCTTCTGGAAAACTTTGAACGACGCCTGCAGATCAAAGTTGGCGAGACCTCTGATGATCGGGAATACAGTTTGGAACGGGTTGCTTGTATCGGTTGTTGCGCTCTGGCTCCGGCCGTGGTTGTTGGCGAAAAGGTTGAAGCCTATGTAACCCCGAGTAAAGTTGAAGGAATAATAACCGAGATTGAAGTGCGCAACGAGATGGCAGCACGGGAGCAGGCAAAAAATGACGCAACAAACGAATAGTCCTAAAGAACACCTACTGGTGCACGCCGAGCGGGCCAAAGAGCGGGTTAAAGAGTTAAAAGAGTCGCCGGTGCCGGTGATCTATGTCGGTTGCGCCACCTGTGGCCGGGCGGCTGGAGCCCTGGCGACGATTGCCGGATTTGAAGAAGTTCTTAAAGATAACGGGATTGAGGCGCGGATCGAAAAGGTTGGTTGTCTCGGCCACTGTTATGCCGAACCTCTGGTGATTATTCAGAATCCCGGTTTTCCAGCACTGCTTTATCAGAAAATTGGGGCCGGGGAGGCCGGAATTTTAGTTCGCTCCTTTCTTAAAGATGGCAGTGATCCTTGTTATGAGTATCTGATCGGGGCTCTGGAAGCTGATGAAAATTTTCCGACACTGATGGATTATCCGCGCTATCTTTATGAAAATCGGGTGGTGATGGAGCATTGCGGCCTGATTGATCCAGATGAAATAGACCATTATCTGGCGGTTGGCGGTTATCTCTCATTGGCTCAAGGCCTTGAAAAAGGTGGAGAGTGGGTGCTTGACGAGGTGAAATCTGCCAACCTGCGCGGGCGTGGCGGGGCCGGTTTTCCGGCCGGTCGGAAATGGGAAATTGCCCGAAAGGTTGAAAAAACGCCGAAAACTGTTATCTGTAATGGTGATGAGGGGGATCCCGGAGCCTACATGGATCGAACCCTGCTCGAAAGTAATCCGCATCAGGTACTTGAAGGTCTGGCTCTGGCGGCATTAGCGATCGGAGCCGAACGGGCTTTGCTCTATATTCGGGCCGAATATCCGTTGGCGGTTAAGATTATGGAGAGAGCCATTGAACAGGCCCGGGAAAAAAATCTTCTCGGAGATGATATTCTGGGCAGTGGCTTTTCCCTTGAGGTCTCGGTTTTTCAAGGTTCCGGGGCTTTTGTTTGCGGTGAAGAGACCGCTTTGATCGAATCTTTGGCCGGTAACCGGGGCATGCCGCAACCGCGGCCGCCATATCCGGCGGTAGCCGGTCTTGATGGTCTGCCGACAGTTATTAATAATGTAAAAACCCTCTCTACAGTGCCGTCGATAATTCGTAATGGTCATCAGTGGTTTCGCTCTATCGGTACCGAGAAGAGCCCGGGAACCGCGATTTTTTCGGTGGTGGGTGAAGTCGAATATCCGGGTCTGGTTGAAGTCCCCATGGGGGTCACTCTAGAACATCTGGTGGTTGATGTTTGTGGTGGAATTAAAGATGGTAAAGAGCTTAAAGCGGTTCAGATCGGCGGGCCATCCGGTGGTTGTTTGCCAGCTTCCCTGATGGAGACGGTGATCGATTTTGATTCGTTGAAATCGGTTGGCGCGATGATGGGCTCCGGCGGTCTGGTGGTTATGAACGAGGATACCTGCATGGTCGAGGTGGCTCGCTATTTTACCGATTTTACCCAGGGTGAATCGTGTGGCAAATGTACCTTCTGCCGGATTGGTACCCGTCACTTGCGTGACATTTTGCACTCGATCACGATTGGCGAAGGTAAAATGGAGGAGTTGGACGATCTTGAAGAGATCTGTGAGGCCGTGATCAAGGGGTCGCTCTGTAGTTTGGGTAAAACCGCTCCCAATCCGGTTTTGACAACTTTGCGTTTCTTTCGCGATGAGTATGTGGCCCATATTGAGGAGAAACGTTGTCCGGCCAAAATGTGTCGTCCTTTGATCGCTTTCTATATCGACCTTGAACCGTGTGCCCGGGGTTGCGATGCCTGTGTTGCCTGTTGTCCAACCGATGCAATTTTTACGACCAGTAATCGCAAAAAAGCGATCGACCAGGAAAAATGTGTTAAATGTGGCGAGTGTGTCTACGCCTGTCCTCCAGAATACGATGCCGTACGGCGGGTGTCACCTCCGGAAATGATTCCCGATCAGGGTGTAAAACCGCTGTCGGAAACGGAAAAAGAGAAGGAAGAGAGTAAGTAAAGGAAGATATTAATTAAGATGAGTTCGTAAAAAGTCATGGGATGGCTAAGTAAAAATTTCGATATACAAGGAGTAGTGGTTTTTCAGGCGCGAGACCATACATGTAGTATGTCGAGTGTCTGAAAAACCGATAC
>JAGGWR010000028.1 GCA_021163445.1 Candidatus Tharpella aukensis | reverse complement strand
TGTGCCTTTGTGCCTTTGTGCCTATAATATCGATCCCCTTAAAACTAAAAAATGATTATTTCACCAAAATCAACTTAAAACAACTGAGAGTCAACTCAATTTCTCAACGGTTTGCCGTTTTTCAGCATGTACATAATCCGATCCTGGGTTTTGGCTTCGCCACAGAGACTTAAAAAAGCCTCTCGCTCAAGATCAAGGACGAGCTGTTCACTGACATAACTGCCTTCGGCACAGTCGCCGCCGGAAAGAACATTAGCCACTTTACCGGCGACATGACAATCGTATTTAGAGACGTAGTTGCCGGCCCGCATATTATAGAGAACCGAGTCGATCATCCCTTTAAAATTGTCACCCATCACCGGTATCATCGGAGAGAGCGGTTTTTTATAAAAATACGACATTCCCAGAGCAATCTGTTTGGCATCGTAGATCTGATGGTCACGATTCATGCTTAAACCTTCGGTCTTGCGAATAAAACCGTGTTCTTTGGCTTCTACGGCACTGGTCGCGACTTTAGCCATAGCGATAACTTCAAAAATCTTCTGATAGTAGGTCTGCAGATTGAGACCGTTGGCGATAGTACCATCAGGAATCCCTTCGGTCGCCCGAATCATCAACTCTTTACAACCACCGCCAGCCGGGAGAACACCGACGCCGACTTCAACCAGACCCATATAGGTCTCCCCGGTTGCCTGACAACGGTCAGCATGCATCGAAATTTCGCAACCGCCGCCCAAAGCCATTCCGGCAGGCGCTGTAACTACCGGTTTATTGAGATACTTTAAGCGCATATTACAATCTTGAAAACCTTTAATCATGGTATCAAGAATATCCCAATCACCCTTTTGGATCGTTACAAAAACCTCAAAAAGGTTGGCCCCGACCGAAAAGTTAGTCGCGTGATTTGCAATCACCAGGCCGTTGAAATCTTTTTCAACAATATCACAAGCCTGATTAAGCATACCAACAACATCGGCATCAATCGCATTCATTTTGCTTTGAAACTCGACACAGGCGATACCGTCACCGAGATCAATCAGAGAGGCTCCAGGATTAGTGGCAACTACGCCACCGGCAGCTTTCACGGCGGGCAGGAGAATGATTTTCGCATTTGTTTCGATTTTGCTATACTCTGCCGCCGCCAGATCATAGACATAGAGACCATCTTCGCGTTTTTCATAAAAACTTTTATGACCAGCTTTGAGCATTGCCGTTATCGCTTTGGGCAATTTCATCTTCAAAGTTTTGAAAACTGCAACCGTATCTTCAAGACCAACAATATCCCAAAGTTCAAAGGGGCCAAGTTTATGATTGTAACCCCACTTCATGGCGTCGTCGATAGCGTTGATCTGATCACTGATTTCAGGAATCCGATTCGCGGCATAGAGAAAATTGCGACAGAGATAGGCGCGGACAACATCGCCGACTTTGCCGGGACTGTTGAAAAGATACTTTAAACTGGCGGCAAAACCACCCGGCGTTTTACGAGCTTCCTTAAGTTCCGCAAAACGGGGCTTGGAGAAAGCAACATACTCATTAGTATTGTAATCGAGAGCGAGTTTTACTCTTTTCCCTTTCTCGTCCTTGGATTTTTTGTAATAACCCTGGCGAGTTTTATTGCCGAGCTTTCCATCCTCAACCATTTTCACCATGAAGTCAGGAGCCTGAAAAATATCTCGCATCTCATCATCCGGCACGGCGTCGTAGAGATTTTTCATGACATGCATACCGGTATCGAGACCAACCAGATCCATGGTTCCACAGATCGCCGAACCGGGCCGGCCCAGGGCTTTGCCGATAATGGCATCAAGTTCGGGCACCGTCAGTTCCATCTCCATCATGATGGTTATGGCATTGGAGATATCAAATACGCCAATCCGGTTGGCGATAAAATTAGGCACATCTTTACAGACAACAATTCCTTTACCAAGAACTTCTTCACCGAATTTTGCCATAAAATCGACAACTTCAGGCTTGGTTTCGGGGCCGGAAATGATCTCTAAAAGTTTCATGTAGCGCGGCGGATTGAAAAAATGAGTCCCCAGGAAACGTTCTTTGACCGAGGCCGAGAGCTGTGATCCAACTTCATTAATCGGCAGACCTGAAGTGTTGCTGGAGAGAATGCAGTTAGGGCCAATCACTTTTTCGACTTTGGCCAGGAGTTCATGTTTAATCTTCAGATTTTCGATAACAACTTCGATAACCCAATCAACATCGGCCAACTTGTCAATATCATCTTCTAAATTACCGGTTTTTACCAATTTTGCGACAGATTTTGCGTAAAATGAGGCGGGTTTAGACTTAATCGCCCCTTTCAGACCGGCTTCCGCAAAACTATTGCGCCAGGCCGGGCTCTCTTTGGTCAAACCTTTAGCCTCGTCGGCGGGTTTCAGTTCAAAAGGGACAATATCAAGCAAAAGACACTCAATCCCGGAATTCGCGAGATGGGCAGCAATCGTTGCTCCCATCACTCCGGCCCCAAGAACCGCCGCTTTTTTAATCTGGTAAGTCATGTTTCGGATCTCCTTGTTTTTACATTAGTTTATCTTAAAGTTTACACTATTCGATAAAAATAATTTTAGTGAAAAAGGCACAAAGGCTGAAGGCACAGAGGCACAAAGTTTTTAAGCATTAATTTTATTTATCAGACTACTGAGCATTCTTTCAATTTCTCTACTCTTTTCATACAATTTGGAAAAAGTATCTTGAGAGAAAAAATCAAGATTAAATGCTATTTCCAACTGAGTCTGAAGCTCAAACAGTGAACCGTTTGCTATCCTTAAAAATCTTATATAATCCTTGGTAGAATTTCTTCCATAACCTTCAGCAATATTAGACGGAACTGATACGGCACTTCTTTGCATTTGTGAAACCAGACCATAACGCTCCTCTACAGGCAATGTTTTGGTAGAAAGGTATACTTCCGTCACTAGCTGCATAGCTTTCTGCCATACTATTAAATCACGATAAGTTCTCAATTCCCACCTCTAAAACTTTGATGGCGTCGTAAAAAGTTCCGATATCCTGCGTTGTTGTGGTTCCCCCGACACTCGACATACTACATGTATGGTCTTGCGCCGGGGAAATCACAACATCTTGTCTATCGAAATTTTAACTTAGCCATCCCATTACTTTTTAACTTTGTGCCTTCTGCCTTTGTGCCTTTGTGCCTTATTTTACCCAAAAGATGCGTCCAACATTTCGACCGGAGTCCGGTCTCCGGCCTGGATACCAAGACAACGGCCCTTAACCGTTGGAAGAATGGTGCTGGCAAAATAGCGGGCACTAGCAATTTTACCTTCGTAAAATGCAGCTTCGCTGTTATTTCGGGCAAAGGCCCGGCGTTCGGCTTGCGTCTGGGCACCGGCTTCGGCGTAGATTTTATTGACGGCGGCTAAAGCAACCTGGGCGCCCTGCACCAACTGCCAACCCACAAGAACATCACCGAAAACTTCGAGAAAGGGGCGGGCATTTAAAACTGCCAGAACCAGACCGGAGCCATCGGCCCAATCTTTAAACTGGAGTGTAACCCCGCCTACCGCCTGTGCGGCTTTACCGAGAGAAGCACCCAGCAGTTGCAACTCAGGGTCAGCTCCGGCTGCAGCTGCGGTTTTGCCGATATCTGCAAATATATTTTTCAGATTCTGACCCCGGTTCTGAGCCAGTTTACGGCCGACCAGATCGAGAGACTGAATTCCGTTGGTACCTTCATAGATAGTGGTGATTTTAGCATCACGCATATATTGTTCAACCGGATATTCCGAACAGTAACCATAACCGCCGTAGATATCGATGGCAAAAGAGCAGATTTCCATCGCTTTGTCGGTGGAAAAAGCTTTGCAGACCGGGGTCAGAAGTTCAACAACTCCATTCCATTTTTTCTTTTCGGCCGCATCGCTAACACTCTCGGCCTGATCAAAAGCGTAGGCAACATAGTAATTAAGCGCCCGAATACCCTCGACATAAGATTTCATCCACAACAAAGTACGACGAATATCAGGATGTTCGATAATGGTTACAGGTTTTGCATCGGGGTTAGTCATATCCCAGATGGCCCGACTCTGAATCCGTTCACGAGCATAATCACGAGCATGTTCGTAAGCGGCCGTAGCGCACCCCAAGCCCTGAATACCGACCTCAAGACGAGCTTCATTCATCATATGAAACATGATCGCCATCCCCTGACGTTCACGACCTAAGAGTTCACCGTAACATTTATCTTCTTCACCGAAGTTGAGGGTACAGGTAGCCGATCCCTTGATCCCCATTTTGTGCTCGCTACCCCCGGTAATAACATCATTGGGCTCGCCCAGTGAACCATCATCATTAACCATTATTTTCGGGACGATGAAGATCGAGATACCATCGGTACCGGCCGGATCACCTTCGATTCGCGCCAAAACCGCATGAATATTGTTCGGGGTCAAATCATGATCACCACTTGAGATAAATGATTTCGTACCACTAATCAGGTAAGTCCCGTCCGCCTGTTTTACGGCTTTGGTGCGCAAGGCCCCAACATCGCTACCGGCGCCCGGTTCAGTTAGACCCATAGTCCCGCCAAATTCACCGGTATACATTTTAGCCATGTACTTTTCTCGCTGTTCATCGGTGCCGAACTTTTCAACCAGGGCTCCGGCGCCACAAGTTAAACCCGGATACATCATCAAAGGAAAATTGGCCGCATTAAATAGTTCGGCACAAGCGGTAAACAGACTTAACGGCATTCCCTGTCCACCAACTTCAGGATCTCTCGCAGCAGAGTTCCAGCCCGCTTCACAGATTTTCTTATAAGGCTCGTGAAAACAGGCTGGCGCTTTAACCTTACCGTCAACAAAAGTACAACCCTCCTGGTCGCCTTGAGCATAGGCCGGTTCCATCACATTGACTGCCAGTTTCTCGGCTTCACCAAGCATCATATTGGCATCATCCGACGTATAATCACCATATTTCTCTGACTTAAAGAGCTTATCGATGCCAATCTGCTCAAACAGAATAAATTTCTGATCTCTGACATTTACCAATCCGTTTCCCATAGTCTTTCTCCTTTTTTAATTAATGACTGACCACTCACTCATTTTTATGATAAAAAAATTTCCGCTTACGATTTTACAGGTTCAGAAAGCAAAGCCCGCTGTAAAATATAGACGACATCATCAATTCTCTCTTTGAGATCATAACGACGGCGACTTAAAACCCAACAACTAACAACCTCATCGATACTACCGAAAATCACTTTGCGGGCGATATTTGCATTAAGGGAAGAGTCAATCACTCCCTCTTTTTGTCCATCTGCAACAAAGCTCTCGATAAGCCGATAGAATTTACGCAAAGGCTCGGCAATCCCCTGACGAATTTTACTGCTTGACTGACGCAATTGAATCTGCAAAAAATTGGCTAATACCGGATCATTTCCCATATTCGTCAAGTGGTAACGAATCAAAACCTCAATTTTCTCCCAAGCATCACTACAGTCAGTCGTCAACTTTTCAATATCTCTAATCAGACGATTTATTTTCTCCTGAAAGACGGAGACCAAGACCTCCTCTTTATTGGCAAAATAGAGGTAGATCGTACCGTCCGCAACATTGGCCTTTTGGGCGATTTTTGAAACCGGGCAGTCATGATAACCGTACTCTGAAAAAGCCTCCAGAGCCGCTTCAATAATTGCCAGATATTTCACCCGTTTGCGAGGATCATCGGGAACCCCTTTAATCTCCCGATAATCCTGACTTGTAAGCTTAGTCTTCATAAAGGGCATCCAGCTCCATTTGAAATTTAGCGGTTACAATCTTACGTTTAAGTTTTAAGGTCGGAGTCACTTCGTTATTGTCCATCGTAAACTCGCTGCTCATAATGACAAACTTTTTGACTTGCTCGTAACCGGGGATCTCATGCTCTAAATGAACTTTCTCGATCCGCCGACCAAGCATGGCCCGGATTTCCGGATTTTCGAGCAAGCCCTTGACATCAGTAAAGAGGATATCATTTTTCAAGGCATACGCTTCAGCCTTCTCAAAATCGGGCACTATCAGAGCTGAGATAAACTTTTTCCGGTCACCATGAAGCATCACTTCAGTAATATATTTATCCATCTTGAGCAGGTTTTCGAGATGCTGGGGCGCGATATTTTTACCCCCGGCGGTAACAATGAGATCCTTTTTACGATCGGTAATTTTCAGGTAATTATCGCTGTCAAGTTCACCAACATCCCCGGTACAAAACCAGCCGTCGATAAACGCCTCTTCGGTCGCCGCCAGATTATTGTAGTAACCAATGGTTACATTAGGCCCTTTGGTAAGAATTTCACCGTCTTCGGCAATTTTAACTTCAACACCTTCGATAGGCCGCCCCACAGTGCCAAATTTAATGTGTAATGGATAGTTGGCCGTCATTACCGGAGAGGTTTCCGTTAGACCATAGCCTTCATATATAGGATAACCGGTACCATAAAAAAATTCAGCGATTTTCTGGGGCAGCGGAGCTCCTCCTGAAACGAAAAAACGTAAACTGCCGCCCAGTTTATCCCCGAGTTTGGCAAAAACCAGCTTTTTTGCCAAACCATTTTGCAAATTCAACCAACCCTCGGGATTACGACCTTCGCGTTTACAGGCCGAAATCTGATCAGCTATACCAAAAGCCCATAGAGCAAGTTTCTTTTTAATCCCAGTACTCTGCTGAGCCCCGTCATAAATACGTTCATAAATTTTCTCAAAAAGGCGCGGCACACTGATCATCAAAGTTGGATGCACCTCACTCATATTCTGCGAAACCATCTCAATCGATTCGGCATAAGCGATTACCGACCCGTTATAGATTGGCAGATAGTAGCCTGACATCCGTTCAAAAACATGACTTAAAGGAAGATGAGAAAGAAAGGTGTCGGTACTGTCGACCCGAACACATTTACTGGTTGAAACTACATTACTGACAAAATTATTGTGCGTCAGCATGACCCCTTTGGGATCACCGGTAGTACCCGATGTATAGATCAGGGTTGCCAGATCTTGAGCATCGATATTTTGCCAGATCGCTTCAAAACGTTCGGCATTTTCTTTACTTTTGAGCCACTCACGACCTGATCTCATAAGCTCGCTCAAACTCATCACTTTTTCATCTTCAAGCAAGTTTTTTGGCAGATCCTCGTCAAAAACAAAAATCTTTTTCAGAGCAGGACAGTTATCAATGATCGCAAGCCCTTTTTCAAGCTGCTCGGCAGTTGAAACAAAAAGAAACTCCGCCTCGGAATCGTTGACAATATATTCCACCTGGGGGGCCCGGTTAGTCGGATAGACCGGAGCATCGGCACAGGCACAGGCTAAGATTGCGAGATCGGCATAAGTCCATTCGGGACGATTTTCCGAAAGCAGAGCCACTTTTGCACCCGCCTGCAAACCTTGGGACAAAAGTCCGCCAGCTACGGCTTCGACGTTGGCGGCCCACTCACTCCAGCTGATATTGACATAAGTACCATCACGCTTAACTTTTAATGCAGTTTTGTCACCCAAGCGTCGGGTCTGTTCAAAAAAAACTTGTACCAGATTCATCAAATGCTCCTTATACATGATGGATGTGTCACTGATAAAAAATGAATGAAGCCTCATTCTTCTAGCGTTATTAACCGAAGAAAGTGCTCTTGTCAAGGATAAAATAAAATTTTATTGGTAACTATTCAGCGTAGGTAGAAAAGCACCTAATTTTGATAAATTTCAGTGAATTCTGGGGACATAACCTGATTCTCCGAAGGAAATCGGGATTGTGTCCCCTGAATTTACGGGTTAGCTGAATAGTTACTTTTATTGAATGTTATACGACCATGCTAAACAGTAGTTAAAATTGGGATAAAACATTCGATAAACTTGCAATTACTCATATTTTATGCAATATTGATGGCGTCGTAAAAAGTTCCGATATCCTGCGATGATATGGTTTCCCAGACACTCGACATACTACATGTATGGTCTCACGCCTGGAAAACCACATCATCTTGTCTATCGAAATTTTTACTTAGCCATCCCGTTACTTTTGAGGATATTCAACATGACAGCTCCCCGACCTTGTCCGAACTGCGGTAAACCGGTAAACCCTAAAAGTCGCTACTGCCCCCATTGCGGCCAGGAAAACCGCGTTGCCGATGCCTCTTGTGATCCTTTCTGCCCACGCTGTAATATCGCCCTTGAGCCCTACGATTACCGTAACAATGACGCTGAGATCTGCCCCCAATGTGCCGGTCTCTGGTTTGATCGTCAGGAGTTCACCTATCTGACCTCGGAACGTGACATCTATCAGGATCAAAACCTGCCTAAAAGTTACAAACGCCCGGCCCTGCAAGCCGAAACCAGCTATCTGCCCTGTGTTCGCTGCGGCACGCCGATGACGAAAAAAAACTTTCAGGAGATCTCGGGGGTCATGATCGATATTTGCGGCGATCACGGCATCTGGCTTGATGCCGGTGAGTTGGAAACCATCCGCACCTTCATCGCCAACGGCGGCCTCGACAAATCTCAAGATCACCGGATCGCCCATAACTACGGCGAGATCCAAGACCTGGCCAACCGGGTTCAAGAAGTTGAATTTACCCAAAGAGTTCTCCATTTTTTCGATTTCAAATACTGGCTTTTCAAGATTTTTTAGAGCCTGATAGGAGCACTTAGAGGATATATGTTCCATCAAACCATCATCAAAACCTCATCCTATGGCCCCATAGCCCTGACCTGGTCGAAATTTAATGGGCGGCCGCAGATCGTTAAAATCATCATCTCCAGTCCCATCTCCCCGGCTGACCGAAAGATAGCCGAACTGTATCCTGGTATTACCGACGCCTCCTGTCCCGAAATAGATACTGTATGTTCTGAGATTGAGGCCTACCTGACCGGAAAAAAGATCACGTTCTCTCTAAAACTACTCAGGCTGGAAACCTGCTTGGCCTTCCAGAAAGCAGTGTTACTGGCTGACTATGCGATTCCACACGGAAGTGTCACCTCCTATGGCCATCTGGCCGCGCATCTCGGTAAACCCAAAGCGAGCCGGGCCGTCGGAACCGCCTTGGCAACCAACCCATTTCCCATCCTGATCCCCTGTCACCGAGTGATACGTTCCGACCGCACGCTTGGCGGTTTTGGCGGTGGACTTCAAATGAAAAGAGCTCTGCTTGAAGCGGAAGGAGTCACTTTTGACAAAGCTGGCCGGGTCGTTAACCATCACCTTCATTACCAGACTCTGTAAGAAGATATTTTTGCCCAACTCTCTTGGCTGACAAAAAAGCCATGTATCAAACACGGTTATTGACAAATCCGGTTAACGGCTGTAAAACATATATATAATACCTATTATAGAGGCATATATGCAGAAAAAAATACTGGTTATATTTTTGCTGACGATAGCTTTGGGAATATCGTTTGTCTTGATCAGTCAACAGGATGAGCGAATTCCTCAAGAACGCGAAACAACTAAAAATGCCGGTTCTGATTCTGCTTACAATTTATCCCCCCTGCCTGAACGCCCAAACCGAAAAGCCATCCATTTCGGCGTATCCATCTCAAAAACCGGTCGCTTTCGGGTCGAAGGTCGAAATGTTATCGAAGGCTACGATCTCTGGCAGGAACATGTCAATAAAAAAGGCGGTATAAAAATTGGCAATAAATCATACCAGGTCAAAATCAAATATTACGATGATAACAGCCAGATTGAAAAGGTCAGAGAAAATATCACGAGATTGATTGTTGAAGATGAAGTCGATTTCATTTTAGGTCCTTTCACCAGTGGTTTTAATTTGGCCGCCAGCGAGATAACCGAGAAATACGGTAAAATCATGATCGAATCAGGGGGTGCATCCGATGCTATATTCACCCGGAATCAACACCTCACATTCGCGACTCAAACTTCGGCCAGCTGGTGGTTTAAAGATTTTTTTGACATGATAGCAAATCTTGATCCGGCGCCAAAAACCTATGCCTTACTGACCCCTGACAAGCTTTTCACCCGAAGCGTTGCCAAAGGGGTTCAGATCTGGGCCGCCACAAGAAATATCGAGGAGGTATATTTTGAGATTATTGATGAAAAAACTGCCAATTTCCTCCCCTACCTGCTTGAAATAGTAGAGAAACAACCTGACATTATCATTCTCACAAGTCACTATCAGGACGCGGTTGATTTTAGCCGACAAATCTCAAAAATCAAAGAGTTGCGCCCCAAGGCCGTGGTTATGACGATTGGGCCATCTGAAATCAATTATGTTAAAGATGTTGGCTCTGGAGCGGAAGGGATGATCGGGGTGACCCAATGGGTTGCGGAAAGCTCTTTTCAAGGGCCTGTTTTCGGGACTCCGGCCGACTATGTGAAAGAGTTTGTCGCTAAATATGACCAACTGCCGACCTATCAGGATGCTCAATCCAGCACCACCGGTGTAATCTACCAGTTGGCCCTGGAAAAATGCAGCCGCCTGGATACCGGAGAGGTTTTACAAAATCTCCGGCAGTTAAATATTGATACTTTTTACGGCAAGATAAAATACGATGCCCGGGGAATGAATATCGGTCATAAAATGGCACTTGTACAGATTCAAGAAGGCCGAATGGTTACCATCTGGCCTCCAGATGCGGCCGCACAGACAGTCCGGTACCCACTGATAAAACCCTCAAAAAAATAGAATGTAAATATTCGGCTAGCTGTCATCTAATCACTCAGTTTGATAATTATTATAGATACGAGGCACAAAGGCACAAAGGCAGAAGGCACAGAGTTTTTTATAAACACCGGCCTATTGGTAAACAATCACACTACTTCCATATTTACTCTATCGTTTCGGTTTTAAACTTTGTGCCTTTGTGCCTGCTGCCTTTGTGCCTTGATGGCTTTACAGAGTAAAGCCGAATATTTACAATAGAATCATCCAAACTTATGAAAATCAAACAAATATCACCAAAAACAGGGTTCGGCCTTTTTGACAAGCTTCTTTTGTTACACCTTCTCTCCATAACCTTACTCTTTATCTTCATAATCATTTCATTCTATTATCTGCAAAAAAATAGTTTTGAAAAAGCTTTCATCAATAAATCAGTACTCATTCGTGAAATCCTGGAAACAACCTGTGTTGACCCTGTAGTAAACACCATAGCTTACGATAGAACAGGGGAAATCATTGAAACACTTTACCGAAAAAACCCGGAAATTGCCTATATTGAAATTTATGACCCGACCGCACGAGTCATTGCCTCGATTGGTAAAACCCCGAAACTCAATCTTTCCTCTGAAGAGATCGGAGAGCGTTTCAAACAAGATGTTGTAAGTTCAATTCAACAAGCTCATTTAAACCGAGGGCAATCCGATTTTATAACCCCTCTAAGTGTGAACGGGAACGCCTTAGGGTTAATCAGGGTCGGCATTACCAAAAAGCACCTTCAACAGCAGCTCAAAAACAGTATCCTCTATTTCTTGGGGATTTTTCTCATCGCTATTGCTATAACCAGCTTGATCTATTTTGTTTTTACAAACCGGTGGATTCTGCAACCTGTAGTTGATGTCAGCAATATGATGACTAGCTACCGGCAGGAGAATTTAAAAGCTCTCGGAAGCAAGATCAAGACGTACAATAAAAATATATCTAAAGATGAAATCGGGACGATGTCAATCGCTTTTGAAAAGATGATTCTATCAATATCTGAACGTACCGAAGAGAAAGAGAGAGCGGAAAAAAGGCTGGCGGTTGAACACGAGCGCTTACTGGTAACTTTGCGAAGTATCGGGGATGGAGTTATTGCGTCTGATACAAAGGGTAAGGTTATTTTACTCAATAAAATTGCTGAAGATCTAACCGGTTGGAGTCAAGTAGAGGCAGAGGGCAAACCGGTCTCCGAAGTCTTTAAGATTATCGATGAAAAGTCTTGTGATCCTTGCGAAAGTCCGGTTGAGAGAATCCTGGCTTCGGGCGAAATCATCAGCCTGGGAAATCGTACTGTTTTGATTGACAAAACCGGCATCAAACGAAATATTGCCGATAGTGGTGCACCGATTCGTGATCAGGAGAATAAAATTATCGGCACGGTTCTGGTCTTTCGTGACGTAACCAAAGAGCTGCTCCGGGAAAAAGAACTGCTTAAAGTCAAAAAGCTGGAATCGGTCGGGGTGCTGGCTGCCGGGATAGCTCATGATTTCAATAATATTCTGGTTGCGGTTATCGGTAACCTGAGCCTCGCCAGAGAGTTTATTGACCAGAATAACAAATCCTATTCCCTGGTCAGTGAGGCTGAAAAAGCGGCCTTACGGGCAAAAGGACTTACTAAACAACTGCTTACTTTCGCCAAAGGTGGCGAGCCGGCAAGAGAGGAAACATCTCTGGAGGCGCTGATCACGGAACCGGCAAGTTTTGTTTTAAGTGGTAGTAATGTTGCATGCACTTACAATTTTGCCGATGATCTCTGGGCGGTAGATGTTGATCCGGGACAGATAAGTCAAGTTATTCAAAATCTGATTGTCAATGCCAAACAAGCCATGCCCGATGGCGGTACGATTGAAATCAGCTGCTCTAATATTGACAACAAAATGCAACTTCTTCCGGCAACACTCAAAAACGAGAAATATGTTCAGGTTAAGATTAAAGACAACGGCGTTGGTATAGAGCCTGAAATACTTGAAAATATTTTTGAGCCCTACTTTACCACCAAAACCACTGGCAGCGGCTTGGGGCTTGCCGTCTGCCACTCCATTATCAGCAAGCACAAGGGAGACATCTCCATAGAGTCCGTACCCGGCCGGAAAACGATTTTCACCATTTATCTTCCGGCTACCGGCCCGGTTCAACCCTGTGCAGCAAAAATAAAAGAGATACCGTTGAAAAAAATCTGTGGCAAAATAATGGTTATGGATGATGAGGAGGTCATCCTGGAGGTAACGGAAGAGATACTCACTCATCTTGGTCATGATGTTGTAGTGGTTTCAGATGGCGCGGAAGCGGTCAGACTCTATACTGAATTACAAGCAAGCAGTGCCCCGGTGGATATAATAATTATGGATCTGACAATTCCCGGAGGCATGGGTGGTCAGGAAGCAGTCAAGGAAATACTAAAGATTAACCATAAAGCTAAAGTAATCGTCTCCAGTGGTTATTCTAATGATCCGGTGATGGCCAATTTCAGAGAATACGGATTTACGGCAATGGTGCCGAAACCGTTTAATTTTGACGAACTCGATAAAGTTATAAATGAAGTGCTGATGGCGTCGTAAAATGATCAATCAGAAATGGTGTGATTCCGAACCTCAACGCCGTACACCAAAGCTTCTAATGCAAACCGCAAAGGTTTGGGAAGTTCGAGTCCGTTATAAAAATCAGGTACATCTTCCAGCGATTGACCGGCTATCTCTTCCGCAATCCGACGACACCAATGTCTAAAACTCTCCAAATCACTGAGTTGGTGGCGCTGCCAGGCGTCACTTAGAGCCAGTGAATTTTCAACAAAAGCCGCATAGCGTTTTTCCAGCAAAAGATCCTCAACCGGAGCCAGCAAACTCGAAACCGGGATTCCCTTGTTTATACGACAATCCTTGAGGAAGCTGTAAACCGTAACCCGGCGTTCTTGCAAACGGTGAAAAATTGAACGTTTTTCGGTTAAGGCATTTTGCCGTCGTACCGCCTCAATGACTCCCTCATAAACAGCGCGGGCGATCAACTCTCCCATCTTGCTGTGACCACCGGTATACTTGACCGTTGGTCCCCGCCCCTCAACCACAATTACATTATCGGTTCCGGTTCCGGTCGCCTGCAAGAAAGCAGGTCTGGCGGCAGAGCGAATGTCAAGATCCTGAAGAGCTGCCGTTTTTCCTTCGCAAGCACTGATAAGAGCTCGGGACATGGCTCGGGAAGTTAAGCGAGTATTGGTCAAAAGAATAATATTGATGGTTCCGGGTTTTGCTGAATTGCCAGCCTTCTCAAGTTCATAATAACGCCCCTCTTCCGCCCCCATGCGCACGGCATTGGAACAAACCCCGGCGGTCACCAGGGCCGTAACTTTCATCTCTTTAAACGATGCACTTTGCTGAACCAGATGCTTCATGTCCGCCCCGGTAAAGAGCAGAGAGGTAGTTTTCGATTGCCGTTCAAGCAGATTTACGACCCGATCCTCAAATTTTACAGAGCCAAGACGGTGGACAAAGTTCCAGGTCGGCGGCGGCAGATAATGATTACCTACTGTCGTAACCCCTTGACGTGAACCCTCCAGAGTTGAAAGGATTTGCATAGGCTCAGCCAGGTCGACGAGCAAAGTACGATGCTTAAAATCAGCAATTACAGTCTCTACGACTTCGGCCTTTTTTACATAAGTAAAATCAAGCTCCAGGGCTCGACGCTCTCTGACCTCTTCACGCAACACCATATTTTTCGGGCGGCTGAAGTGATCAGGATAGATTGTGGCAGCGAGCCAGGCAACAAAATCACCAAAATTAGTTGCGGCCCTAGAGGTCAGAGCAGCAGGAAAGAAATGAATATCACCGGTTTTAACTGCCGCCATTTCAGCCCAGACAGGCTGGCTAAAGAAATCCATGACTTCTTGACGATCACCACCACTGGCATAAATAAACTGAGGATTAAATTTCAGAACTGCCGCTTTATCAGGGATGACAACCACACCTTGCTTACCCCATACGGGTGGAATGCCGCCAGCGACCGCGATTAATTCATTTTGAAATGAGTCATCGCCGGAAACCAGAACCTTATCCATCCCCAGCATCGGCATAACCCGCCGCCTCTCGTTCAAAGGGATACGCTCCACCTTACGTCGAATCAACGCCAATTGCTCTTGCAGGTTTTCTACCAACCGCGCTGCTTCCTGATCTTTTTCCAGCAGACGGCCAATCAGGTTAATCGCAGCATAGGCATCGGCTAACGACGTGATTGTAATATCAATCACCCGACATCCTGAACCGGTTAATTTATCACGCAACCTCTTATGCATCGACGAAATAAAAACCAGATCCGGGTGGAGCGCCTTAATCCGCCCCAATGAGGGAACCATAAACCCGCCAACCACGGTGCAACGACTAAGCCGAGCCGGTCTGATTGTATGGTAAGTAATTCCGACCAAGGCCTGATCGGCCTTAAGAGCAGCAATAATTTCAGTAACCGCCGGAACCAGAGAAACAATCCTGGAGGGCGGCGACAGTGGAACGTTAGAAACACTGTTTTCACTGGAGGGGGCCGCATAAGCACCCCCGGCACCCAATAACAAAAAACCTAGTATGACAACCAGTGTCAGTCTGAAGGATGTTAAAAAATGTCGTTGTCGTTGTTGATTGATTTTCTGCACCTGCTATTTTTCTCTCTTGCGAACTGTTTAGATATTTTAATATGATTTATCACTTTTCAATCAAGTGGCGGCGGCAAAACCTTTTAATCTGGCGTCAAGTTTACGCCCCAGCTCGCGGGCTTCTTCAATTTTTTCCGGCTGTTTGTCGAGACTTGGGGTGGTCTCTTCGGTGATCTTGGTTCCCGGCCCAAAAAACATGTGGACGGCCCCGACTTTACAGGTTTCGCCGTAACCACAGATAAAACAGTTTGCAACACCCTGGGCTGAAACCGAGCCGACGCAGTCGATCTGATTATATTGAAAAAAAGTTTTGATGTTGTCAACCACCGGATCACCGTTACGACCACCAATGCCAACGGCGACCCCGAGTTTACCACTGATCCCCTTGCCTTCCTGATGTCTGAATTGATAGAAGCGTTCTAGAAAACAGTGTGATAAACCGTTAATCATGGAGTAATAGTTAGGGGCTCCGATAACATAGGCATCAGCCTCGATAATCTTTTGCCGCAACCCCTGCATATCGTCTTTAACTTTGCAGATATTATCCTCGATACATCCCAAACAAGAGATACAGGGGCCAATTTTCTTGCCCGCCAGCGAGACAAACTCAGTCTCAACCGTAATCGTACTTAAAACTTCTTTAACCATGCGGTCGGTATTATAGCCTTTTCGCGGACTTCCCGATATTCCTAAAACTTTCATAAGCTACCCCTTCATCACTTTTGGCTATTGATACCTTCAACAAATACCACAACATCACCATCATTGATAGTACCCATATTTTCTAACAAAAATATTCACTTTTAGCCAGTAAAAAATTTCCGGTAGCCGGAGATTAAAAAGAGATCACGAAGATCGAAAAAATTCCGACAAACAACCATTGATATAATAAACAATTTACATTACTAATGCGAGCTTTCGCAACCCAAACTCTTCCCTCAAGAAGCAAAAAGTTCAAACAATCAAGTTATCTTATGATTTTCTTGGCGTCTTGGCGTCTTGAGTGAGCAACGCGAACGAGCGAGAGACTAAAATTTTTCTTGTTTTTTATGACAGACTTTCAGGAGTAAATTACTAAACTATGAATAATTCTCACCTCAACACAATCGGCACCGAGCTTAAAATAAACCAAAAACAAGTTAAAGCCGTTGCGGAACTTTTTGCAGACGGGGCGACCGTCCCGTTTATCGCCCGTTATCGTAAAGAGATGACCGGCTCGCTTGATGAACTGTTTATCGCTAAAATTCAGACCCGGCTTGAAGAACTCGCCTCTCTGGAAAAACGCCGCCAGGCAATTAACTCATCTCTAACGGAACTTAAACTCTTAAGCCCGGAACTGGAAAAAAAGTTATTCGCCGCAACCAGTTTGACCGAACTTGAGGATATCTATCTACCCTACCGTCCAAAACGAAAAACCCGGGCTTTGGTGGCGCGGCAACAGGGCTTGCAGCCTCTAGCTGAAATATTACTCAGGCAACAGGAGACGAATCCGGAAGCCGCAGCCCAACCCTTCATCAATTCGGATAAAGAGGTCACAGACACCAATGAAGCCTTGGCCGGGGCTCGGGATATTATAGCCGAAAAGATCAATGAAAATATTGGTGCCCGCACATCTTTGCGGAGGATCTTTAAACGAGAGGGCGAAATCAGAGCCGTTGTCATCAAAGGGAAAGAGACGGAGGGAGCAAAATTTCGTGACTACTTCGATTGGCAGGAGAAGAGCGCAAGAATCGCCGGTCACCGCCTCCTGGCCCTGCTCCGGGGTGAAAAAGCCAAAATCTTACGCGTCAATATCCGGCCGCCGGCCGAAAAAGCTCTGGCCCTGCTCAAGCAACGTTTTATCCAACAAAACAACCGTAGTGCCGCACAGGTTGAGCTGGCGCTAAGTGATGCCTACAAAAGATTATTGGCCCCGGCTCTGGAGACTGAGCTCAGGCAGGAGTTAAAGGAGCAAGCCGAAGGTGAAGCGATTGAGGTTTTTGCCACCAACCTCAAACAGCTATTACTGGCCCCGCCTTTGGGGCAAAAACGGCTGCTGGCCCTAGATCCAGGATTTCGGAGCGGGGCTAAACTTGTTTGCCTAAATGATCTGGGTCAACTTTTACACCACTGCGTTATCTACCCGACGACATCCAAAAAACAGAGTGAAGAGGCGGCAAAAATTATCAGAGATCTCTGCAATCGTTTTAAGATTGAAGCGATTGCCATCGGTAACGGTACCGCCGGTCGCGAAACTGAAAGTTTTATAAAAGAGCTGAAACTCCCCGAAACCATAACTGTCGCCATGGTTAACGAAGCCGGAGCTTCAGTCTATTCAGCCTCAGAGATTGCCCGCCAGGAGTTTCCCGACTTAGACCTTACGGTACGCGGGGCGATCTCGATTGGTCGCCGTCTGCAAGACCCGCTCTCGGAGCTTGTCAAAATTGATGCTAAAGCGATCGGCGTCGGCCAGTATCAGCACGACTTAGACCAGAACCGTTTGCAAAATCGTCTCGATGAGGTGGTTGGCAGTTGCGTCAATAGCGTTGGTGTCGAAGTCAACAATGCCAGCGCCCAGCTTCTGGCTTATGTCGCGGGCTTAAACCGGACTCTGGCCCGAAATATTGTCAACTATCGCAGCAAAAATGGCTCTTTCAAATCTCGCAGGGAAATTTTAAAAGTCCCGCGCTTAGGCCCTAAGGCCTTTGAACAAGCCGCCGGTTTTCTGCGCATTCAAAACGGCTCCAATCCACTCGATGCCAGCGCAGTCCATCCCGAAAATTATAATCTGGTAAAAAAGATGGCCCAAGATTGCGGGGGCTCGCTAAAAGATTTGCTGCAAAATGAGGAGTTACGCAAAAAGATTGTTATCGAAAACTATATCTCATCAAACGTCGGGCGACCAACCCTTAATGACATCATGGCGGAACTCGCCCGACCGGGCCGCGACCCCCGGCAGGAATTTGTCCAATTTTCTTTTCAAGAGGGGGTTAATAAACTGGAAGATCTTTGCGAAGGGATGCGTTTGCCCGGCCTGATCACCAACATCACCAAATTCGGCGCTTTCGTCGATATCGGCGTCCATCAGGATGGACTTGTCCACATAAGCCAACTCGCCGACCGGTATGTCCGCGATCCGGGAGAGATCGTCAAGCTCGGTCAAGCCGTAACCGTAACCGTCTTAAACATCGATCAAGAACGCCGCCGCATTGCGCTTACAATGCGGGAAAACTAAGAACCTAAAGAGGTCACAGAGGAAAAGAGAAGCGAGAAGATGCCCCAACAGGCACTTAACAGGCACAGATAATCGGCTGTAATTCCGCGATGGACGCCGGTTTTATCGATAAAATCTATGGGTGGCCAGGCAGCATCAATACCGACGCTTATAGTTTTATGATGCTCGCGCCATACTCTTTCCGCCTCACTCAGGCTGATCTTTTCAACTTCTGCTTGACCCTCTAGCTTCTGCAAGCAGGGAGACGGGTTATTGGAATGGTTAACGATAAGGGGAGATGGGGGTGTCACTCTGCAGGATTGTTTTTTTCAAGATCCTGGGAAGCTCCAACAACACCGGATAAAAGGAGGGTAACAAGAAGTACGTTTGAGAAAATAGCCAATGCGGGGGTTGCCCGCAAATAAGTGCTTTTATCAGAACGTTTTCTTGTTTTTAAACAAGAAAACAACCTGTAAGTCACTAATAAAAAACGGGGCCCGAAAAGTTTTTTCCAATTCACCTTTCTGCCCCGTAACGGTCGCATCGTTGTTCCTTACTTTGATTAATGATTAATCCAGTGAAAAACAACATAGCGCACAGACTACCTAGATGTCAAATCAAATCTTATCTATTCAGATAGCCATGATTCATGTAACTATTTATATATTTACACTTTCTTACTCCGATCAGCCCGTTTACGGTCAACCTCTGTGAGCAATCTTTTGCGCAAACGGATAAATTTGGGGGTAACCTCGACGAGTTCGTCATCGTTGACAAACTCCAGGGACTGTTCGAGAGAAAATTTGACCGGCGGGGTTAAAACAATATTCTCATCCGTGCCCGAGGCCCGCATATTGGTAAGCTGCTTGCCCTTAGTCGGATTGACGGCAAGATCATTACCTCGGGAGTGAATACCAATAATCTGGCCTTCGTAAACTTTGACATTGGCCTCGATCACCAGACGACCGCGCTCCTGCAGATTAAAAAGGGCGAAGCCTAAAACCTTACCGGCCAACATCGAAATCAGGACGCCGTTCTGCCTGACGCCAAATTCTCCAGCCAGTTTGGGGCCGTAATGGTCGAAAATATGGTTCATAATCCCGCTGCCGGACGTCAACGTCATAAAATGAGAGCGAAAACCGATCAGACTTCGCGAAGGGACGATAAAATCGAGCCGTACCCGACCTTTACCGTCGGGCCGCAGGTTGGTAACTTCGGCCTTGCGCTCACCCAGACTCTCCATAACCTTACCCTGGTGCTGCTCTTCGCAATCGATAACCAGAATTTCAAAAGGTTCCTGTTTGACCCCATCAATCTCCTTAATAATAACTTCAGGTCGGGAGACGCCCATCTCATAACCTTCGCGCCGCATCTTTTCAATCAGCACTGAAAGATGAAGTTCACCACGCCCGGAGACGATAAAACGATCAGAGCTACTCCCCGGATCGACCCGCAAAGCAACATCGTGAATAAGTTCTTTATCTAAACGATCTTTGATATTACGACTGGTAACATATTTACCGTCAAGCCCGGCAAAGGGTGAATCGTTAACCTGAAATGTCATACTGACCGTTGGTTCATCCACACTCAAGGGCGGCAACGCTTCGGGAACGTCTGGAGCACAAAGGGTATCGGAGATCTTTAATCCTTCAATTCCGCTGATACTGACCACATCTCCGGCCTCAGCTTCTGCAATCTCACTTCGTTCAAGGCCTAGATGCCCCATAACCGAGACAATCTTAGCTTGACGCTGATTTCCGTCACGATCAACCACCACCACCGGCATCGGGCTTCGCACCCGGCCCCGCTGCACGCGACCAAGGCCGATAATCCCAATATAGCTGCTATAATCAAGCGCACAAATCTGCATCTGAAAAGGCCCATCAGGATCGACTTGAGGAGGTTTTACCTTATCTATAATGACTTGTAACATCGGTGTCATATCGCTGCCGATATCATCCATATCCAAACCCGAAACGCCATCTATCGCCGAGGCGTAAACCACGGGAAAATCAAGCTGCTCGTCACTGGCTCCGAGACGGCTGAAAAGATCAAAAACCTGGTCGACAACCCAGTCAGGCCGGGCTTCGGGACGATCGATTTTATTGATAACCACAATCGGATTAAGCCCCGCTTTGAAAGCCTTCTGGGTAACAAAGCGAGTTTGCGGCATCGGCCCTTCGACGGCATCAACCAAGAGCAAAACCGAATCCACCATCGACAAAATACGTTCGACTTCGCCGCCAAAATCAGCATGACCCGGTGTATCAACAATATTAATATGACAATCGTGCCATTTGATCGCCGTACTTTTGGCCAGAATGGTGATACCGCGTTCGCGTTCCTGATCGTTGGAATCCATAATCCGCTCTTTACCGGCATCACGCCGACCTAAGGTTCCGGATTGTTGTAAAAGACAATCAACCAGTGTCGTCTTACCGTGATCAACATGAGCAATAATCGCAATATTTCTTAAATTTTTTCCAGTATTCAAAATCGTAAACCTATAAGCTCTATTAAATGAGCCTTATTTAATGACTGAACGAAAATCTAACAATTTTCTTGAGTGCAAGGCAGACGCACTGCCAGCACTCACGCTGGTCGCCGCAATCGAGGAAATTGGTGATTTTCGTTCCAGAAAAAAGCTGGGGACAGATCTTTGTGACCTGTCCCCAGCAGAGAAAAACAATAAATTTTATATATTCTCATAATTAGCGCGCGCGGAGGTAACACCTTACACCATAAATAGTCAAGAAAAATCGCCGAAACTTATATATGATGAACTCGTAAAAAGTAGCGGGATGGCTAAGTTAAAATTTCGATAGACAAGATGTTGTGGTTCTCCAGGCGCGAGACCATACATGTAGTATGTCGAGTGTCTGGAGAACCACAACAACGCAGGATATCGGAACTTTTTACGACGC
>JAGGWR010000269.1 GCA_021163445.1 Candidatus Tharpella aukensis | reverse complement strand
ATATATTATATCAGCAAGAGCACGAAAAGTCAAGAAAAAACGAATGCGAATTTGGTTTTTGTGGAAATTAATGCGAAAATGCTTACTTGTAAGGACTTACAGACACAAAAAGTCTAAGTTGCGGAATTGCTGTTGATAATGTAGCCGATGCCCCCCCCCGAAAACGGGATCCCCCAAATGGGGCGGATCCGATCCGCAATCCCGTGAACAATTTATTAGAGAGTAAGTTCATCGTCCCTGATTTCATCAAAACCCGGGGCAATTTTAAAGTAACTCCTTACACCACCGGGATCTGCAAATTCTGTCAGAGTGAACTCCATATTGGTCTGAGCTGGACTTTCGGAAAGATCAAGGCTGCGATGCTGAATTGAGCCAGGCCACCATCCTTTAACTGTACAAGCGTGGTATGCCACGCCATCTAGCATTTTGGATGGTATCACGGCCAACGTATCGGGGGCAATTGTAATACGATGGTAAGTCTGCGGTGAAATCCTTTTTATACCGAGATTGAATTCCGGATTAAGAGTATATACAATCGGTCCTCGCATAATCGCACAAGTACCGTCTTGAGATTTGCGTCCTTTAATAACACGCCAGCTAAACGGAAATCGTATGTGAATTGTATCACCGGATTTCCAATTTCGATCAATCTCATAAAATTCTCCACCCGAAATACTATCCATCAAATTATCATTAACATAGACCTTCGTATTAGTATTAGAACACCATCTCGGTATACGCAATTTAACTGAAAACTTCGATTCTTTGGCAGGATCAACATAAATTTTTGTCTCGTCTCCATAAGGGTAATCTGTAACCTGATTAAGTTTCACCTTATTTCCATCCGAGAGAGTTATTTGCCCTTCTGAAGGTATATATTGGTTCACAATAACTCCGGGGGTCTGGTTCATGGAATAATAAATCATCGCCGAAATCGCCGGCATAATACGTCGCAAATTATTAGGGCAACAATAATAATCTCTACTATAATAACTTCGCGGCCCCTCAGCCGCCGTATGATAACGTAACTGACGACAATCTGGAGACTGAGTCGCCATCAGAGAGTTATACAAAATTCTTTCTGTAATATCGCCATAAAGAGATTTTGGCTGAATCAAAAACCGGTGATGCAAAAGTCGTAACAGGTATGCAACCGCACAAGATTCAACGGAGTTACCACTGCATTCCTGGGTATTATGCCAGAGTTCCATCTGAGCTACACCTCCGGTAACCAACATACCGTCATCATGCGTAATAAATTCGATTACATCATCCGTTGTTTTCAACATCTTGACATCTTTGAAAATCCGATACAGATATAAGTGTTCCAGACAATGTGATAAATGGGTGTATACATGGTCCTGAATAATCGGATCCCATTTAGGAACTTCAAGAGTTTGGGTTACAAAATCAAGATATTTCTGCTGCCCGGTGGCATTGTACATCCATATCATAGCAGTCGCTAATCCTATAAATTGGGTTTTGTGCCAAGACTGCCCAATACAAGATCTGTCTGTCCAGTTATTAATTAAGAAATCTGCTGCTTTTGTTGCAGTCCGCAGAGAGTCTTCATTTTTGAATGCCAAATAATCACTTACAAAACCTTGATTAATATAGGACAACTCATGAATACTCCAGTATTTGCACATCCTCTCTGGTATCGGACCGTATAAAAAACCAATGTAACCATCATCATCTTGTTTGCTGCTTAATGTTTCCAGAATGTGTTTTTTTAATTTAACAACTTCAGGATCTCCATGGGTGTATTGTTCGTATTGCACAAGAGCTTCAATCATCATGCCAATACCAACAAAGGACTTTGCCTCTTGTTTGCCATTGACAAAAGATAAAAGAAAATCTTTTTCGATATCAACTTTTAATATATTATTACTGAGCATGCCATCAATACGACGGCCCATTTCTCCTTTAACCTTTATGTCACCCAAATTTACCGGTGTTAGTTCATCATCGGCAATTGACTGCACCGTCAATACAGCCAACAGCATTATACAAATTCTAATCTTATTAATAGACATTTACATTCCCCGGATTCAAGTAATAGAAAAAAACTTGACATTGTTTTCATTTTCTTAAAAGAGCATGAAAATCAGTGAAATCTGTGGACCAAAAAAATAAACCCCAATTTTATCCCACCGTTTACGATGGGGGCCGATAGCGGTTTTTCCGGAAGCTTACAATGAGTGTTTCAACCAGTTTGGACGATTGGTGGTAATTCCTTTCACTCCCAGATCGATCAAGCGTTTGGCCTCTTCGGGGTCATTGACCGTCCACACATACAATTCCTGTCCGGATTCTTGAACCGCCTTCATAAACGCTTCATCGACGCCCGCATAATGAACATTGAGCCCGTCAAAATTGTTTTCTTTGGCTGTTATGATCCATTCGGGATCATGCGGAAGGAATTTTTTCTGCTCATCCCGCCGCGTTCCGTGCAGCCAGTAACAGGGAATATCGGGCATTCGTTCTTTTGCACTTGTCACAACATCAAAGCCAAAACTGATAATAGTAATTTGCCCGCGTTTACCGCTGGCGTTAAATATCTCTTCGAGGTAAGGAACAACTTCTTTGCCGCACTTAACTTCGACAAACAACCGTTTTCCCTCAGGCATCGTCTCGATGATCTCTTCAAGAAACGGAATCTTCTCGCCGGTATACTTTTTATCTTTCCATGCCCCGGCATCCAATGTCCGCAAAGTCTTTGCATCGGTCTGATCGATCTTCAAATTGACCCCAGAGATCCGTTTAGTATCTTTGTCATGAAAGACAACAACGCGGTTGTCGGCGGACAGATACACATCGATTTCGACCGCATCAGCCCCCAGTTGCCAGGCCAGCAAGGCAGAAGACACGGTATTTTCCGGAGCCAGATGAGACGCACCGCGATGTGCAATATATTCAACCTTAGTAGTGGAACATCCGGCGGTGATTAAAAGCAACAGCGGTAAAATCCAAAATCTCTTCATTATGACACCTTTCATATCTTGTTTATTTTCCAACCTGAACTTTAGTCCGCCAAATGGCGGAATCGGTCAAAACCGTCGGCTTTAGCCGTTATTCTCTTTAGTCAGCGGTAGTTGAGTTATGCGACATTTAACTTATTCAGTATTCTATTGCTGATGGTCTTCTTTGTCAAGGAAGATGGGGATGGAACCAGGGCAATCGTATCTAAATTTCCAGTATTTTTTGTAACTATGACGCCTGCGCCAAAAGTCAAAAAATGCCGAAAACAGTGGCGTTTTCTGCCCATTATCACCGTTTTTTGTCGGCGATTCAGACTTTTGGCGGGCGCATCAATTTGGGTTCAAAAATAATCTTGACTATCATTCATTTCATTGTATATTTTATGTAAATATGGAATTTGGAACCGTGAATGCATAATGATCAAACGGCACTTACAGTCTGTTTTGGAAAGTTCTGCTGGTTGGTTTCCGGTCATTTCATTGACCGGACCTCGGCAATCTGGGAAAACTACATTGACCAAAATGACCTTTCCAGAGGCCCATTATATCACTCTCGAGGATCCCGCTCAACGAAACTTGGCATTGGAGGATGCTCGGGGATTTCTGAACCAATTTGGAACGGACCAAGTGATACTGGATGAAGCCCAAAGATCGCCTGAACTTTTTTCCTATATACAGGGCATCGTGGATCAGAATGACTGCTCCGGTCAGTATATCTTGACAGGGTCACAGAATTTTTTACTATTAGAAAAGATCAGCCAGTCATTAGCGGGTCGTTGTGCCATCCATCATCTTCTTCCGTTTTCCCGAACAGAATTGCTGGGCATTGATCCGACCAACCCAGAAAACATCGCTGGTTTAATTCAACAGACGGCAGGGCAAAGCCAAGAGAATGATTTGTTTGAAACCCTATGGACCGGGAATTATCCCAGAATCCATGATAAACACATACCGCCGCAACAATGGCTCGCCAGCTATATACAGACATATATCGAAAGAGATGTCCGCAGTATTATAAACATTAGCGACTTAGAGACGTTTACGCGTTTTGTCCGGTTATGTGCTGGCCGAACCGGGCAAATACTCAACCTGCAATCGTTGGGCAATGACTGCGGTATTGACGGCAAAACAGCTAAACGCTGGTTGTCTATTCTTGAAGCCAGCTTTATCATTAAACTATTAAGACCTTATCATGGGAACTTTAATAAACGATTGATTAAGTCTCCCAAATTATATTTTCTTGATAGCGGGTTGCTTTGCTATTTACTTGGAATTCAACAGCCGAATGAATTACTAATGCATTCGGCACGCGGAGCAATATTTGAATCGTGGGTGATCGCAGAGTTTTATAAAAGTTATTATCACACGGGGAAACAACCGGCAATGTATTACTTCAGGGATTCAAATAATAACGAAATCGATCTGATTCTTGAGTGTGGTCAGAAGGTCATCCCCATCGAAATAAAATCTGGTCAAACAATTAACAGCGACTTCTTTAAAGGTCTTGAATACTGGCGAAAATTAATTGGAATGCCCAAATCACAAGCCGTTCTGATTTACGGGGGAGATCGTCCAACAAGCTTTAAAGATATTTCTGTCCTGCCTTGGCATATACTTTAAACGGGTGTCCACCTCAAAAATTCGTATCTGTTTATTTTCAGGGATTAGGGTGCAAGGAAGATATCGTTGCTGCCGGCGGGGACTTCGCGGCCTGTATAGACATCCACACCGCTGACAGTAAAAATATCATCGCCGTTGAGGACTCGGCTTCGGACATATTTCACACTGCCGTCACCGTACAGGAGATTTTGCCCTCGACCCCCATGGTTGGCGCTCATACTTTGTTTAAGTTGCTCGTTGAGTTGGAGCTTATCAAATTCATCCATCCCCTGAAAAATACTTTTCTCGCAACGGATTTTCTGGAAAACGGGATTGAGGTCGCTGGCGATAATTTTTTGGGCACACAGAAGAGGGTCTGTGTTTTTGTCACAAAAAAGTGTGAAACTATAACTAATATTTTTATGTGAAGGAAAATCATATAATTGGGTTATGGTTACTGTTTGATGCTTAAGGAGTTCGGCGTTCTTGTTACCTTTACATACAAACGCCCGGCCATCAACATAGCCGCCCTTAATGAGCATGAAGGGATACCGTGTGTTAGACCGCGCCTGCCGGCCTTGGTCTCCAATTTTCCACCAAGGCGAACCGGCCTTTACCCTGACCTCCGAAAGACCATTGTTATTGCGGTCGTTGTCCTTGACAAAAGAGGCAAACCCTGCACCGAGAACTCTCATATTGTTCTGGCAAGCCACCTGCCAATACTTATCGCGTGCAAACCCAAACGAGGGAAACAGGATCCCCGCAACCAAAGCGATACTCGCCACGGCGGCAAGCACCTCAAAAAGAGGCCGCAAAAAACGACTATTCCTGGGAGGATTGGCTAAGGTTGAACGTTGGCGGGCAGGTTCACTCGTCAAAAGGGATGACGCCGTTTGCTCGTGCTCGAGCAACTGATGCAATTGGGCGTTTGACTTTTTCGAACTCGTCGCCATGAGCTTAAGACGAGCGATCGTCAAATCAACTAAGTTATCGGGACAGGCCTCGTACTTAATATGATCCAAGTCGGTCAGCGCCCTTTCAAGACCAGCATAAAGTTTTAAAGCTCCACGACTTGCCGCAACCAGATCGCGGCCACCCTCGATATCCTTCGGGTCTCCGCAACGGAAATAAAAGTCCAGTATTAATTGTTGTTGCTCTTGGGTTAATTTATCCATAGCTATTTAAGTTCTACGATTTTCCGCTTTCCATCTCTTCATAAAATGCACCACCGCCGTGTGAAGCCGACTCTTTACCGTCCCTATGGGTATACTGAGAATCTGAGCCATATGTTTGTAAGAAAATTGCTCAAAATACGCTAAAACCAAAATTCCTCGTAAATTATCCGGCATTTCCGCTACAACCTGCCTAACGCGACGGGCCGTTTCCTCTGCTGAAACCTCATCATCTGGAGTTGTTTCGTATGAAGTAAGGATATTGACAACTTCATCAACAGAAAAATCGCCGGCATCCGCCATCGCCCCCATGCCCATGGATGACTGCCGCTGCATTTTCCGCAGGGCATCTTTTGCCTTGTTGGCCGCAATGGTGAAGAGCCAGGGGCGGAGCGGTCGACTTATATCAAAGCTGTCCTGGCTGATATAAAGCTGTAAAAATGTCTCCTGAAAGACATCCTCAACAACATCTTCATGGCTAACAAACCGACGCAGGAATGCATAAAGCGAGTTTTTGTAACGACTTACGATCTCATGAAACGCCTGTTCATCACCTTGGCGATACCGCTGAAGAAGTTCGGAATCGGAAACTTTCTCCGGAACAGGTTTTGTTTCACTTTTATTCATTTCATCATCGCGAAATACTGTATGACAAGACTCTCGTATTATAGTTAATTGTCGAACGATTTGAATTCTAATATTTTAAATTCTTCACATAGACCACTAACGAACCCATTATTTGACACATAACTATTTACTAAAAAAAGACTTATTTTATAACTTCAAAATATAGCATTACCACTTCGAACAGATGTTACTCCTTTTCTCAAAGGAGTTTCTCTGAGATAAGAGAACGGCGTTTTTTTGAAATAACCCGATTCGAGATGAGATGTTGGGATTTTGACAGGTTTTCTCTTACAAAGAAACCCCGGATTTGTTAGTTTCCCCGTCGTTGTTGATGCAGTCGGGGCAGGTCACTCAGTTGGTAGAGCAACGGACTGAAAAAAGTTTTGAAATCCCCCTTCTTTCGCAAGCATCGCAGTTTTCAGCACTTAGCAAATGGCAGATATCACATATTGTGGCAGATATTGCATCTTTTGGTTGTCGTATGGTTGTAGCTAAGCAACTGCCATAAGAGATTATGAAAATCGGGTTGTCCGGGTTTATGAAGATGACGACACTTCCGGCGACTATAATACGGGTGATACAAATATCGCCGAGTTTACCTATGACGCTCTCGGTCGCCGGATTGAGATGATTGATGCCATTGCTACGACCACCACCACCCGCTATTATTACGATGACCAGCGGGTGCTGCTGGAAACCGATGCCTCAGGCACAGAATATGACGCCCGATACTTCGTTTACGGCAATTACATTGATGAAGTGCTTCTGATGGCCGATGT
>JAGGWR010000046.1 GCA_021163445.1 Candidatus Tharpella aukensis | reverse complement strand
GTAAAAACTCCCCGATTAATCACCTCCAGAGGATCGCTTAGACCTCCCTCCTCCTCATCATCATATTCGGAAAACTCATCTCCACAGGAATCATCAATCCCCGCCGCCGTTGCCGTTGCCGCCGCTGCTTGACAAACCTGCGGAACCAGACCTATGGAGGAAACCAAAAAAGAGCAAAGCAAAATTAAAATGAATAGCCCAGATATGCTGGGTAAGTGCCTTATCGGATTCAATTTATCGTTTAAAAAACAAGAAATTGACCTGTTAGTCACTAAATATTTCCTCGACATAAATTCCTCTCCTCCTCTACTACTCTACTTTTCCAAAGACATATTTGCTGATCAAAGACTCAAGATCGACAGCTGATTCAGTTTCGGTTATTTCATCACCATTTTTAAGAAAATCATCATCGGCGCCGGGAGTCAGCTGAACAAATTTATCGCCGATAATCCCTTGAGTTTTGATTGAAGCAAAAACATCGCTGCCGATTTTCACCTCAGGTTTAAGTGAAAGCTCAACTTCCGCCTGGTCTTCGACCAGCGTAATCCGCGAGACCTTACCCACCTGAACCCCGGCAATTTCAATCCGCGCCCCGCTTTTCAAACCGCTGACTGAACTAAAACTGGCATGCAATTTATAATAATCACCGCCAAAAAGTTCAAGACCGCCAAGGTTAAGGGTTAAATAAGCAATCGCCATCAAGCCGACCAGCATAAATACCCCAACCGACATCTCCAGATTAAATCTTTTCATCACATTTCCCGTTACTTTTTACGAATTCATCTCTACTGCTATGGGCGGAGCCCATAACCCTGACCATAAAATCCCTGACAAAGGGATCCCGGCTGCGCTGTAACTCTTCGGGAGCCATACAGGCCCGCACCTTTCCCTGATGGAGAATGGCAATTTTATCAGCCAAATTGAATATCTTGGGAATATCATGACTAACAATAATACTAGTGTAACCAAGCCTTCTCCGAGTTTCAAAAAAAAGGCGATAAACATCGTGGCTTTTGACCGGATCAAGACCGGTCGTCGGTTCATCAAACAAGAGAATATCGGGTTCCAATTGCAGAGCCCGAGCCAACCCCACCCGCTTTTTCATGCCCCCACTCAATTGAGCCGGAAATTTATCGGCACTACCCTCAAGATCCATCATCTGCAAGGCCGCGCTAACCTTTTTTTCAACCTCTTTTTCCGGTAGACGGCTGCGTTCTCGAAGCGGCAGGGCAATATTGTCAAAAACAGTCATCGAGTCAAAGAGGGCAACCCCTTGAAAGAGAACCCCAAAACGGGTACGCAGATGACTAAGTGCCGCCCCCTTGAGCCGACTGATATCTTCACCCTCAACCAGAACCTGGCCCCGATCAGGACGAACCAAACCAAGAATATGTTTTAAAAGAACGCTCTTACCCTGGCCACTTTCACCACAGATAACCGTTGTCGCACCACGTTCGATATCAAGGTCAACCCCTCGCAAAACTGCCTGGGAGCCGAAACTTTTATGAATATCTATAAGTCTGATACAATATTGGGATTGAGTCATCGATTCTTTTTAATTGTACCTTTACATCATTAAGGAGGTGATAACATAATCGGCCACTAACACAGAGACCGATGAAACCACTACGGCTGAGGTTGTCGCCCGACTCACACCTTCTGCGCCAAAGCCCCAAGGACGGCGATTAACCCAAAAACCATGCTCAGCGCAAATCCAAACTAGCAAAAAAGCAAAACAGACAGATTTAACAAAACACATTTTGAGATCGACAACCGTCAAACTCGATCGAATGCTGGCCATATAAGCGCCGCTGTTACCATGCAGCAAAACAACGCCAACCATATAACCGCCAAAGATTCCAACTAAATTAAATACCGCTGTCAGTAGAGGCACTGACAACAGCCCGGCAATCAGTTTGGGGGAGACAAGATAGCGATAAGGATTTATCGCCATACAATCAAGAGCATCAATCTGCTCGGATATTCTCATAATTCCGAGCTCAGCACACATCGCCGAGCCGGTTCTGCCAATAACCATCAATGCGGTCAAAACCGGCCCCAATTCTCGAATCAGGCTCAATGCCACCGCCGCTCCCAAAGCACTGGCGGAGCCATATTTACTTAAAGTATAGTAACCTTGCAGGCCGAGAACCATCCCGACAAAAGCTCCGGTAACAAAGATCACCAGAAAAGAGCCTGAACCAATCACTTGAATCTGGCGCAAAACCGGCCTGAGTTTATAGGGAGCCTGGACAATCCCGTACAAGGTATATAATAGAAATAGGGCCGATCGCCCCATACCTTCGAGACTTTCCAACCCTATGCGACCAAGCCTTTGCAAGCCTTTCAAAAACCCAAACTCCCTCTTGAAAAATCCAATCCGAACAAAAATTAATGACAGTTAATAAATATATGAATATACTAATTTCACTACACAGTCAATCAGTTTTCAACCCAATCCAGGTAAATCGGAACAGAAAAAGTATTATTTTAACCTACCAGACCAAAGAGGCGTGAATCCAACCCTTATCACCATCTTCATGAACAATCTGCAACCAACGTCCCTGGCGTTTAAGAACTTTTAGAGGAACCTCCCGGTCAACAATAAAAAGAATCCGGTTCTTGGTACCGGGGCCGGAACGAACATTACAGTTCTCTTTAATTGTTATAACCGTTGCCGTCGAGCTCAACAGGGATTTATACACCCAGCCGCTATCGCCTTCATAATCCTTACATTGATACCAACTACCTTTCTTCTTAATAATCTGGAACGGGTGGTATTTTGTCACTTGCCAGGCAATTTCAGCTTTTTTATCGGGCGCTGAGCGAATATTTGCAAGCCCGACTTTAACTGACATACGTTCAGCAGCCGAGGCTGAACCCAACAGTATAAAAGTAAACAACAAACCAACCAGTAAAATAGTTGATAAAGATCTAATTGAAAACCGTTTTTGTATTTCCGATATCATCATAATCCTTGCCATTTTCCCAGGAGCAGTCATCCTGCCCCATTTTATTTTTGTTCTTGTTTAAGAGCACCATTGTTGAGGGCATACTGCAATTTTTTTTGCAGATCATGACGTTTCCCGATATTCAAACACGCCTCACACATCTCGACCATAGCATCGGGCAGCAACAGAGAAGCCGTCGAAATCGTTGAGAGCGTCGCCGCTACGCTGCGCAAAACAATATCGAAATCATCCATATTACAGATATCATCTTCACCATCAAGTTGCTGACGGATCCGGGACGCAATCTCGGTCATCTCCAATGCAGCAGTTTTCAAACGCGCTGATTTACCCATTTAATAAAACCTGGCCCGACACAGCCGAAACTTAAAAGAAAGAGGTAAGATACTAGCCAAGAGAGCCGCTGGAGTCAAGCCTTTTTCCGACTTCTTTTTTGATTTTCTTCAAGAGTTTCACTTTACCATTATTATTAATAATTACCTTGACATCACCTATTTAAATGTGTCAACTCTAAGCGTAGTAATGTCGATATAAAAGCAGATAAATAGTGCCTAACTAAAACAGTTTAAATCTAACCAGACTCTTGGAGGTACAGCATGGCGTACGAAACCGTGATTTATGAACGTCAAGATGGCGTCGGGATTCTCCGCTTAAACCGGCCCGATAGAATGAATGCCGTTATCGAACAATTGTATCTCGATATCCAGGACGTCCTTGCCGAAGCTGAAAAAGATGATCAGGTTCGCGCCCTGATCCTGACCGGCTCGGCGCGGCCCAAAGACAACAAACAGGCCTTTTGCGCCGGGGCTGACCTGAAAGAGCACAAAAAAGGCGAACGAACCGCTTGGCAAAAACGCGAATATATACTTCTCGCTCATGAAACCACCCGGCTTCTCTATGTTTTCCCAAAACCGGTTATCGTTGCAGTCAACGGCCCGGCCCGCGGGGCCGGAACCGAGATGGCTTTAAATGGCGATTTCCTGCTCATGGCTGACTCCGCCTCGATCGCCTTTCCAGAAACCGGCCTCGGCACATTTGTCGGCGGCGGCGTCACATCCCATTTAGGTAAATTAATCGGCCGCCAAAAAGCCAAGGAACTGGTCTTTACCGGCCGGGTTTTAGATGGCCGATCAGCGGTCGAAATAGGGTTAGCGTTAAAATCAGTTCCCATTGACGAACTGATGCCGGCGGCCCTGGAGATGGCCGCAATCATGGCTAAAAAAGCCCCGATCTCGATGAAATTTGCCAAAACGATTCTCAGCCAGAGCGAAAGTCTTGACCTGCAAACCGCCCTGATGATTGAGGCGGAGGCAATTTTAGCCTGCATGACCACGGAAGATTGGCGCGAAGGAATCGTCGCCTTTGCTGAAAAACGCACACCAAAATACTACGGGAGGTAAATATGATTAGTGACAAGATCCTCAATGCCAACTCAATCGCCGTTGTCGGGGCCTCAAAAACCGTCACCAAACGTGGCTATCAGGCCATCAGGATTCTCCTTGAAGAGAAATATGAGGGCACCATCTACGGAGTCAACCCCAAACTTGAAAGTGTTCTTGGGGTACGCTGTTATCCGAAAGTTTCAGCCATTCCAGAACCGGTTGATCTCGCCCTGATCACGACCCCGGCCGCTTCCCTGCCGGCGGTACTTGAAGATTGCGGCAAAAAAGGAGTTGCCGGTGCCGTGATTATCGCCGGAGGTTTCGGCGAACTCGGGGCTAAAGGCAAAGAGCTCGAAGCGGAAATGGTTGAGACCGCCCGCAAATACAATATCCGCCTGATCGGGCCCAACACCTCGGGCATGATCAATATGCATAAAAATCTCAATCTGGTCGGCCTGCGGGATGCGCCAAAAGGCAACATCGCCCTGATTTCACAAAGCGGCAATATGGCCCTGACCATGATTACCGAAGCCAAGATCAAAAGCCAGGTCGGTTTCTCCTACTACGTCGGGGTCGGTAACGAGTCGGATATCAACTTCCACGAATATCTGGAATTTTTCGAAAATGACCCCAATACCAACGCTATCCTGATGTATGTCGAAGGCATGCGCAATGGCCGCAAATTCCTGCAACAGGCCTATAAAACAGCCCGCAAAAAACCGATTATCCTCTTAAAAAGTGGTCGTTCGGCGAGCGGAAAACGCTCAGCTGGCTCGCATACCGGAGCTTTAGCCGGGATGTCGGAAGTCGCCCGTACCGCCTTCAAACGAGCCGGGATTATTGTCGTCGAAAAATCTGATGAGATGCTGCCTTGTGCCGAAACACTGGCCAACCTGCCGCCGATCAAAAATAACAACATCGCCATTCTTGCCGATGGCGGCGGCCACGCCACAATCGGTGCGGATGAGTTAACCGATTTAAAGGTCAACCTGCCGGAAATCAGTGAAAAAACTCAGAAAAAGCTGCGTGCCATCCTCCCGGCCGCCGCCTCAGTTGCCAACCCGATTGATGTCGCCGGCGGCGCCGACGACAACCCCCAAGTACTGGCTAACTGCGCCCGTATTTTGCTCCATGACCCCCATATCGGCGGCGTCCTTGTGGTCGGACTTTTCGGTGGCTACAGTATCCGCTTTTCGGAAAGCCTGGCTTATGCCGAAGAAGACACGGCCCACCAACTCGGCAAACTGGTCAAGGAGACCGGCAAACCGGTTATCATGCACTCACTCTACAATTTTGCCAAACCGCACTCACTTGATCTTTTGCGCTATTACGGCATCCCGGTCTTCGACTCACTTGAACTGGCCTGTAAATCGGTCGGCGTTCTGGCTGAATACGGCGGTTATCTGCGCGGCTACAAAAGTAAAGCCAAATTTGTTTTCAGCATGGGGGCCAAAGCCAAAGCCCGGGGCCAGGAGATCATGCACTTAGCCCGCGCAGAGGGCCGTACCGCACTATTGGAAAATGAAGCCAAGGAGCTGGTCAGTCTGCACGGAGGTATGATCTGCCAGGATTGTCTGGCCCAATCGCCCGATCAGGCTGTCGCCATGGCTGCCGGTTTTGACGAAAAAGTAGTCATGAAAATCGTCTCTCCCGACATTCTTCATAAAAGTGACGCTGGCGGTGTCCGTCTCAACCTGCAAAAACCCGACGACATTCGCAACGCCTACATGGATATTGTCGACAACGCCCGCGAATACAATCCCGATGCCAACATCAAAGGGGTTCTGGTTGCGCCGATGGCCAATGAAGGCTTAGAGATTATTATCGGCACCAAAATTGATGACCAGTTCGGACCGGTCATCATGTTCGGCATCGGCGGTATCATGGTCGAAGTTTTGAAAGATGTCGTCTTCCGGGTTCTGCCGATCTCACCCTACTCGGCCCGCAACATGATCGATGAGATCAAATCAGTAAAACTCCTTGATGGCTTCCGCGGCCAACCGCCGATCGATCGCAAAGCGATCAAACGTCTACTTTTGACGGTATCGGAAATTATCGGTGCCTACCCCGAAATTCAGGAGATGGATTTCAACCCGGTAATCGCTTACGAAGAGGGGCTGAATGTAGTCGATGCGAGAATTATTTTGAAGAAAAACTAATGCGGGCTTCGCCCGCAACCCAAGGCACAAAGGCACAGAGGCAGAAGGCACAAAGCTTCAATCGAAGAAGAAAACCACATGATTAAAAAAACTTTGTGCCTTTGTGCCTTCAGCCTTTGCACTTTACAGCATAAATGCCTCGTCAAACCATTTTCTTGTTTTTTATGACAGCTTTTCGGCTGTAAGTCACTAAAGGAGAATTTTGACTATTTTTGTGGTTGGCCTCGCGGTCGGTTTACTCTCTACAATTTTCGGTCTCGGTGGCGGCATTATTATGGTTCCGGTTCTGACTGCAGTAGCTAACCTTTCCCAAGTTGAAGCCATGGCAACCAGTCTTGGCACCATTGTTCTGGTTTCAGCCTGGAATACCTGGCGCTACAATAGAAAGGGATTGGTCGTCTGGCCGACAGTCTTATGGGTGGCTTTTGGCTCCGGCATCTGCGCCGCCCTGGCCGCCCGTATAGCCCCCCTTTTGCCGGAGAAAGGCCTCATCGGCTTCATGCTCATAATCTTGCTGCTC
>JAGGWR010000222.1 GCA_021163445.1 Candidatus Tharpella aukensis | reverse complement strand
TTGCTCCAGGCGGTTAATGAATTTTAACGTTGTTCCCTTAAAGTTTCGCCGTGCTTCTTCAAGGAGGCGGTAACCTTCATCGCGACAGCGTTTACAGGCGTCAATCGGAATTTCAATACCCATACAAGTTGAATTGCGCGGGGTTTTTGAGGTTAGATGGCGCACTCCGGAACAGCTGGTACAGACCATGATCTGCTCAATTTGCTGGTCGTTGATGCCGTCGGTATCGTAGTAGACTGATTTGGCGCGGACATCATATTGGTTGGGCTTGACTTTTAACGGCGGCGGCGAGAAATAGTTTTTCAGGGTCAAACCACAGAGTTTGTCGATATAGTTAGTGATTTCACTGCTTTGGCGCAAGCTCTCAGGATTATAGTCGGGTTCGCGAACCTGGCTGTAATCGAGACCCGCCATCGCCAGAACAATACCTAAGTTGACATAAGGCAGGGCGCCCTGGATCGAGTAACCTCCTTCGAGAACCGCAATATCCGGGTTAAGCTTTTCATTAAGCCGAGCATAGCCTTGTGCCGAGAAATTCATGTTGGTGATCGGGTCACCGTAATGGTTGTCTTGACCGGCTGAGTTAATGATCAGGTCGGGTTTAAAATCATCGAGAATCGGCTGTACCAGATTATCGATGACATAAAGAAAACCCTCGTCTGAGGTGTTGGGCGGCAGCGGAATGTTGATAGTTCGACCCCGGGCCGTGGGCCCGCCAAGTTCATCGCTGAAACCGGTACCCGGATAGAGGGTGCGGCCATCTTGATGCAGGGAGATAAATAGAATATTAGGGTCGTGCCAATAGATATCCTGGGTGCCGTCGCCGTGATGGCAGTCGGTGTCGACAATGGCAATTTTTTTGTTGCCGTAGTGCTCCCGAATAAATTCTACGAGAATGGCTTCGTTGTTGATGTTGCAAAAGCCCCGGTTACCGTGAACTACTTTCATGGCGTGATGGCCGGGAGGACGAACCAGAGCAAAGGCTCTGTCTACTTTCTTCTCCATCACCAGACGGGCCGCTTTAATGGCTCCGCCAGCCGCCACCAGGTGGGATTCAGTGCTCACCTCTTGCGGGCCGGGAAAGCAGAAATGGGTTCGTTCAATGTCGGCATAAGTCGCAATTCCGGGTTTATATTCAGTGATATTGGGCAGATCAAAAACTCCCTCTTCGCGGAGTTGATCCTGGGTGTAGAGAAGGCGTTCTTCACGCTCCGGATGGGTTGGGCTGATGGCCCAGTCGTAAGCCGGAAAAAAGATAACGCCTAAATTTCTGGTGTTTTTCATCCTATCTTAATCTCCTCTTCAAGACCGGGGCGTATCTGGCAGCTTACGCGGATGGTTTTGCTGCCGACGGCGTAATCGTCGACCATGTTGAAGGCTTCGGCCTCGACCACGGAAACATCTTGGTCGGCAATTTCAGGATGACCATTTTCTCTGAGAAATTTCACCAGTTCACTAATCCCGTCTTGTCGGGCGTCGTTTAACGAATAGGAACTGCTTACTTTTTGTCTGATATCAAGGTTTGGGATAAGCATGGTTTTCTTGCCCGTATCAGCAAAAAGTTCAACCTCCATGGTCATTTTAGTCAGGGCCGCTCCGATGGCATTGGCAACCGCGTAGTTCTCCGGGACTTCAGTTTCAAGGTCGAAGATTTTACCCAGAAGCGGGGCCAAAATTGCAGCCGGACCACCCATGACGTAGAGTTTTTGCGGGTTTATTTTTTCCCCATGAACAACTTCTTCGACCGTATAGACCGGCCTTTGATTGATAGTTTCCAACAATTTGACGGCCTCGTCCCGAATTGTTGTCAGGGCTAAACCAATAGCGTTGTCGGCCAATTCGACGACGGTCAGATGGTTTTTTTCGGCAAGTTCCTGGAGTCCGGCAAAAGAGTTATCGCAATTTCCGAGACGGCATAATCCTTTAACATTGCAGGCATCAATTAAGGTTGGCTTGTGTCCGTCAAGAGCCAGGGGCGGGCCTTGACGCTGAGGGCCAACCATTAAGTTACCTTCGGGGCTGATCGTGATGGTCGAGTCTCCGCCAATTCCGATCGAATGTGTGTCGATGGCCCGTACCGAGGTTGCCCGGCCGCCGAAACTAACCCCCTCTTTTTCAAGTAAAGGGGCACCGTCAGCAAAGATGGCGATGTCGGTGGTGGTGCCGCCGATATCAAGAATTATGGCATCTTCAGTAATCGAGCTTAAGGCGATAATTCCCATAACGCTGGCCGCCGGGCCGGAAAGAATTGTCTGGATCGGGTTTTTACGGGAATTTTCAAAGTCAATCGTGCCGCCGTCGGCTTTAAGGATGTTAAGGGGGGCGTCAAGCTTATGTTTTTTGATGCTTTGTGTGATCGCGTCGGCAAAATTGTTGTAACGGCGCCAGACAGCCGCATTGTAGTAAGCGGTGGCCAGACGTCGGGGGAAATTGAGCCGGCCGGAGATGCGATGACCGATAGTTGTAAAGTCGGATTGATCCGAGACAAGTTCGGCCAGAGCCTGTTCAATCTCGGGGTTGCGGGGCGAGAATTTACTGACAACGGCAAAAACTTTTAGTTTATTGCGCTTACAGTCAGCGGCCGCATCTTTTGCCGCAGCTGCATTTAATGGCTGTTGCAAGCTGCCGCGATGGTCGATTGATCCTTCAATAAGGTGGAAATGTTCGCCGAGATCGTGGCTAAAGGAGCTCGCCGCCAACCCCGGCCCGGAAACCGCGAGAACTCCGACCTCCTCAAGTTTTTTTTCGACAATTGAATTGGTCGTCAAGGTTGTGCTTAGATTGATCTTGCTGATGGGCTGGTCAGGTTTTGCGCTTAAAATTTTCTCTAAAACGGCATCAATCGATGCGATCAGGTTGTGCTGGTCAGTTTCAACCTTGGCCGTAGCCGAGACCTCTCCACGATCAATAATAACCGCATCCGTATGGGTTCCACCAACATCTATTCCCAGCAACATAATTTTGCCCCAATTTATTCATTATTCTTGAAGTTGATGAAAATTGCATAGCACAAACTCAACGCTTGCGTCCAGTTTAATGTCGCAGTTTAGTGGGTAATATTTTAAATTTATGGTATTAAAAATCTTAAAAATCTGTTATCCGCAGATTACGCAGATGACCGCAGATTAAAACAGTTTTTAATCTGCGTAATCTGCGGATAAATTTTAGTTCCGGCTACGTCGGGTTAGGTTTTAAAGTAAATGTCTAAATTAAAAAGAGTGGTTTTAGGTTTCAGTGGCGGTGTCGATAGTGTGGCGGCAGCTGTCTTACTTGAACGCAATGGTTTTGAGGTGGTTCCGGTAGTCCTTGATCTGGGCGGCGCGGATACCCCTTTTCTGCTGGAGCGCGCCGGGAAAATGGCCGCCCGGTTGGGGATTGAACTGATAGTGGAACCGGCGGCCGAGGTTTTTACAAAAGAGGTGATTGACGACTTGGCTTTTGCCTATAGCCATGCCCAAACCCCGAATCCCTGTATTCGTTGTAATGCTTTAGTTAAATTTGCCCGGCTGGCGGCGGCAGCCGACCGTTTACAGATTGAAAACCTGGCTACCGGCCACTATTTTCGGCGGTTTGTCGATGTTTCAAGAGATGTTTCAAACGGCACTTCAGGTGATTCCGAAGTTACTTATCATAAAGCTTTTGACCAGCGTAAAGACCAGAGCTATTTTCTTTTGTCAGTGCCGGAAATAGTCTTGCGCCGCACTATTTTCCCGTTGGGAGAGATCGATAAACCTGAAGCCCTGAGGTTGGCGGCAGAGGCGGGTTATGAACTCGAAAATTACCGCGAGAGTCAGGAACTCTGTTTTCTCAACGGTGAAAAATACCAGGAGTATCTGATTCGGCAGGGGGTGATTGGCGGCCGAGGTGAAATCGTCTATAGCCAGGGGTTAGTATTGGGAGAGCACCGCGGACTGCAAAATTATACGGTAGGTCAGCGGCGGGGGATGGGGATTGCTCATCCTGAACCCCTCTATGTGATCAAACTTGATTATCAAAATAACCGTTTGCTGGTGGGCGAGCGGGAAGAGGTTTATGGCACCAGGTTGCAGGTTGAAAAAATTAACTGGCTGGTTGCTCCTCCATCTCAACCACTTAAAATTAAGTGTCAAATTCGCTATCGCCATCAGCCGGCCCCGGCAACTCTGACCCCGCTGGACGATAACCAAGTCGAAATAGCATTTGCCTCCCCCCAATTTGCCATCACCCCAGGCCAGGGAGCTGCCTTCTATTCAGATGACCGCCTGCTCGGCGGCGGAATTATTATTTGAGCAAAAACTTTATGACGCCATCAAGCCTCTATTCAATGTATTCTCTAAAAGAGTGGTTCAATTCGTGTAAGATTAAATATTTGAAATAGTCAGGATTCTGCTTTTCAAAAAAATATAACACAGCCTTGATATACTTCTCTTTTGGCGTATGGACAAATGAGATAGGCGGTATATCATTAGAAATCAAGATTGCATTACCCAACATTCTTGATGTTCTTTTATTCCCATCTGAAAAAGGCTGTAAATAAGCAATTAACAGGTTCGCGGCTACCATTTTTTCTAAAACGGATTCTAAGGCATTTATCTTTTGCAATACCTGTTCAAAGAAAGTGATAATTTGGAATTGATTGTCACAGGGAACCAAACTAGAGTTTGATATTGCCACTAAATGTTCACGAAATCCGGTTTTGACATGTAAATTATTAATTAAGAGTTGGTGTAATTCCAACACCGCTTTTTTTGAAAGATTTTTGTACTCTTTTCCCGCTCTGATATATTCTATTGCTGTTTTATGGTTTAAAATCATTTGCGCTTCGGCAAAACTTCTTCCGGTAGCAGTTTCATTATGCTTGATAAGGGCCTCTGTTTCAATAAGTGAATAAGTGTTGCCCTCGATATTGGATGATGACCATGATAGATCTATAATCAGTCTCTCTTTTTTTCTTTTTCGTTCATTATCACTAAGTTTGTTTCGTTTTTCCTCGACCCTGTTTTTCAGATCATTAAGTAAAATCGATACATCTTTTGCAAAGGAAAAATCAGCATGCAGTGCTCTATTGCTGGTTCTGTTAAAAAAAACCTTCTTACGCTCTCTTTTCTTGAAGTATCTTTCCAGATTTTGTCGATCACCTTCAATAAAAATGGGCTCAATATGTTCGGGTAAAAAGATGGTTGTTTCTATCAGCTGATATCTGGTACCTTTTTTTTCACCTGTCCGGGTTAATATGCTGCTCCTAATCAACTTTTTGAAATCACCTGAGATCGTATTTCTGTGGGCATTTGTAAGTCCCTGGGCTTCAGTATTGCTGATACTGCCATAAATTTTGAGATATTCCGTAATCTTTTGTAATCGCTGGTCTAAATTCATCATAATTCCAGTATCCACAAATTTGAAGAAAGATGGGTTTTATAAGGGCGTCTTTGTCTCAATGTATCATTGTGCATAAATATAAATCAAGTAAAATATGCACATCATTAGCAATTTACATATCCATGCCCACGTAAGCCGCCGCAGCGACGCGAGGATTTAAGAGATATTTTCGGACGTTGTCAATAAAAATGACGCTTTTTTTGAATCATACATCCATTTTACATAATCTCAATTTATGTGCTATACCTTATGATCTGATTATGGTTTGTAATTGTATTAGCGATTCAACAATTAAGGATGGCTCAACAGTGTTGAAAATCTCTCTAAATGTCTCCATTCCTGATGATGAGATTGAACTTTCTGCCATTCGAGCCCAGGGTGCCGGAGGGCAGAACGTCAATAAAGTATCTTCGGCAATTCATCTGCGCTTTGATATCAACGCCTCCTCTCTTCCCGATTTTTATAAACAACGTCTGTTAGACCTGCGCGATCGACGAATCAACAAGGAAGGCGTGATCGTTATCAAGGCCCAGCAATTTCGGGTTCAGGAAAAAAACCGGGCCGATGCCCTTGAGCGTTTGCGGGAATTAATTAAAAGCGTGGCTGTCGTCCAGAAAGTAAGACGGCCGACGAAAATCACCAGAGGTTCCCATAAAAGGCGCCTCGACGATAAAACCCGGCGAGGCCAAACCAAAACGTTGCGAGGCCGGGTTGCTGCGGAATACTTGTAGAACTAAATTTTTTGTTTGAGCTAGCTCGTCGATATTTAAAGTATTTGATTTTAATTATTTTGTTGGTAGTGGTATAGCGGGTATGTTTACGTCGAAGATAGAGGATATCTTTGGTAACTGTACGATGACGATTTGGGAGGTGAAAATATGAGAGTTACTGAAGAGATTGAACTGATGCTTAATCGAATTGTTAAGTTGTATCAGCCGGATAAGGTTATGCTGTTCGGTTCTCGGGCTCGGGGTGATGCTGGTAAGAGGAGTGATATTGATTTGTTGGTGATCTCAGACCGCGAAAAACACCTGCCACGTTGTAAGAGAGGGTTGGACGTTCGTTTGCAGCTAGCTGACTTAAAAACACCAAAAGATATCCTCTTTTATACCCATGCAGATATTGAACGTTGGCAATCAGTACCACAAGCTTTTGTAAATACAGTTTTGCGGGAAGGAGAAGTGCTCTATGAACGATAAGTTGCGGGAATATGTTCGGGCATGGCTATATAAAGCTGGAAGCAACATGAAGAATGCGGAGATAATTATGTCTGCTGACGATGAGTCGCCGCCGTTGGATACGGTCTGTTTTCATTGTCAACAAGCCTCAGAAAAATACCTCAAGGCATATCTTATCTTTCAATGCATACCATTTCAATATTCGCATAACCTGGCGGATATTGTCGATGCTTGCATGCAGGTTGACCGGGACTTTGTCTCAATTCAAAGAAAAGCTGAAATTCTGACTCCTTATGCTGTGGAAATTCGTTATCCAGATGATTTTTATATGCCGACAAGACAAGAAGCAGAAGAATCGCTTACTATTGCAACTGAAATCAGAGAGTTCATTCTTGCCAGAATTGATATTTAAAACAAAAGTAATATGAAGATTGTTTGGATCGCAATTTTTCTCTGTGTCTTGAGTGAATAACGCGAACGGGTATTCCTCCTTTAGGTGACGAAAAGAGACTTGTTGTTATCATCGACGAGATTCAATATCTTGATTACCCTTACAGTTTATCGACAAAGATAATGTTTTTGCGTTTCTCCAAATTTCTTGACAGGGCAAGGCGATTGCATTACTATCTAGATAGTCACAACAACGTAGGTTGTCGGAACTTTTTATGACGCCATGGGGGGGTAAGTATGGGGCAGTTATCATTATACAGTGACTCTACACTGACAAATCGATACCAAACAACAATACCGGAGATGGTAAGAAAAACGCTTCATTTAAAAAAACGCGACAAGATACGTTATACTCTCCAGACAGATGGAAGCGTGCTTCTGTCTCGTGCAAATAATGATGAAAATGATCCCCTGTTAACTCAGTTTTTAACCTTCCTGGCTAATGATATCAGCCAAAATCCTCAGAATGTAAGTTCCATCGACTCTGATTTAATTGATCGTATCCGCCCCCTCGTATCGGGGGTTGAAACTGATCTGAGTAGTCCACTTTCGGATGAGGACGATTGATAGTGCTAAAAGCAAAATCTTTAGTTATCAATGGCTGGAATATCTTTGGTCACTCTTTATTCCTGAATCAGGTTGAAGATCTTATCGTCCAAGTTGAATCTCTAAGTCGTAAAGTTCCCTTTGAATACAAAAAAAAGAATGTGACAAAACGTCTTGCGGCAATTTTGAAAATAGCTTTTGAAATTATACCGCAAGACCCCACCTTGTCAGAGTACCGGCAGGGAGCAACTCTCGGAGATGCTCATAAACATTGGTTTCGGGTGAAATTTTTTCAGCAATACCGCCTTTTTTTTCGCTATCATTTGGAAGGTAAGGTGATTGTTTATGCATGGGTCAATGATGAAAAGAGTAAACGAGCATACAATAGTAAAACAGATGCTTATCGAACGTTCAAGAAAATGCTGAATGGTGGGCCGCTGTCGTTGAGCCTAACGCCGCAGTCGAGGAATTTGACGGTTTTTCGGTCGCACACTAACCTCTTGTAAGATACTAATTTATGCAGCAGAAAAAATTACCACGAGTTTTAATCGAAACCCTGGGTTGCAAAGTGAATTTCTATGAGAGTCAGGGGCTGGCTGCGGAGTTTCGGCGGCGGGGTTGGCAGGTGGTTAAAAAAGGGCCGCTTGAAGCTGTGGTTATTAACAGTTGTGCGGTGACGGCGGAAGCCGGGCGGCAGAGTTTGCAGGCGGCTCGGCGGGCGCTTAAACGTTATCCTGAGGCTCAGGTAGTTTTGGCCGGTTGTGCGGTGGTGGCTGAGCCGCAAAAGGCGGCTGAAGTTGAAAGACTTAGCGCTTTTTTTGGTAATGTCGGGAAAAATGATTTGGTCTCCAGATTGACTCGGGAGCTCGGAAAACCGGCAGCCGGGTTGCCGGAGCCGGTCGGGATTGCGGGAGAGCTTGATATTTCCCTTTTGCGGGCTGACTTAGAGCGTGGCCGAAGCCGGGCCGTGGTTAAGATTCAGGATGGTTGTAACTCCTTTTGTCGATATTGTATTATTCCTTATTTGCGGGGACGTTGTCGGAGTCTGCCGCCCGAAAAAGTGTTGGCTGAATGTCGTGAATTGGTCGCCGCCGGCTTTCGAGAAGTGGTTTTGACCGGGATTCATATTGGGCGTTACGGGGATGATGCGCCGGCGGCGGGCTTTAGTCTGACCTCTCTTTTGTTGCAATTGGTTAACGAATTTCCTGATTTGCGTTTGCGCCTTGGATCCTTGCAGCCCCATGAAATAACCCCTGAGATTATGACTCTGCTGCTTGATCCTCAATCTTTGGTTTGTGAACATCTGCATCTCTCATTGCAGTCGGCCAGTGATCGGGTTTTGGGGGCTATGGGGCGGCCCTATCGTCGATCTGATATTAAAGAAATATTTGCTTTGCTGGCCGCAGGAAGTGGGCGGCTGAATATCGGAACTGATTTGATTGTTGGTTTCCCGGCAGAAAATGAGTTAGCTTTTGCAGAGACTATGGATTTGGTAGAAGAGGTTGAACTTGGCTATCTTCATGTTTTTCCTTACTCTCCGCGCCAAGGAACGGTTGCCGCTTCCTGGCCGGATCGGGTTCTTTTAGCTGAAAAAAAGGCGCGGGCGGCAAAACTTGGGGCTTTGGGTCGTCATAAGAGGGAGCTCTTTGCGAAGAAAAACCTGGGTCGTGATCTTCATGTGCTGCTCGAAACCCGGATAGATGATAGCCGTTATCGGACAGCTTGGTTTGGCCACAGCCGCAACTATTTGCCGGTGCTGGTGACCTCTCAAAGAGAAGATGACAATCTGCGGGCCGGATTCGAGGTGACGGTTCAGGCTGAAACGTGGGATGGTCGCCGCTTGGTAGCTGATTGGGAAAAATCCCGGCGTTAGCGGTTTGTCGACAGAGAACTTAAACGAGGAGGGGTTGGCTGGATTTTTTTCAAGTTATCAAGGCTCTCTTCGACCTCAGACAGGTACTTTTGGAGTTTGACGTTGTCCGGCTCTAAATGCAGAGCCTCTTCCCATAAATTCTGAGCTTTTGAAAAGTCACCTGCGGAGAAGAGTTTCAATCCTAAAAGCCTGGCAAATTCAACAACCTTCGGCGTTAATGGCTCTCCGACAGAAGAGAGTTCCAGAATATGTATCGTGTGGCCCGCCGCACTCTCCAGGTCGTCTTTTTGTTCGGCCTCTTTGGCCGCTGTGAGACCTTTTCTGATAATACTCCGGCGCTGATTCCGGGCAACCTGTTTTCGTTTCTTCTCCTCTTGCAGCACTCTATTCATGGTGCCCTGTAACCTTGCCGCTTCCAACTTAAGATCGTTGTCGCCAAGGGAAAGAACTATTGCATCCTGTACCAATGAGAGTGCCCCATCCAGATTTCCATTAGTTTCAAGATTGTGGGCTTCCTCTTTTAAACCGGTTATTTGCGCGTTGATGGAGCATTCAACTTTTTTTAGTAAATTTTGCGCCCAATAATATTTAGGGTAAATTTTAAGGGCCTTTAGAAGATCGTTTTGGGCTTCTATAAGTTTCCCCTCTTTTTTGCGCTTCATGGCCTCAAGTACATAAACGTCTGCCTGGTTAAGTTGAGATCGCGAAAAATGAATTTTTTTTGTGACCTCAACCGAACATTTGCAACCGTCTTTGATGAGTTTGTCGGCTAGGTCAACAGCGCTTTTATACTCTCCTGCCTGGGAGTATTTGAGAATTTTGCTGCATTGCAATGTGCTTTCAGTTTCGGCTTTGGTTTTTGACTGTGGGATGGCATCTGCTGTTTTGAGTTCGTCTGTTTTAAGCTTTGCAGAAGATCCTGTGAGAGCACATCCGGAGGTCATACTTAAAAGAAAAAAAACCGCAACGGTTACTGTTATTGCCTTTCTAATTGTTCTACCTCCTCGGAAATGGCATCAATGTGCCCCTCTTTTTCCAGCTCTAATAACACATCTACGGGGACGGGATCAAACTGTTTACCGTACCCTTGCTTAATTCTTGAGAGTGCTTCCTCTTTTGAGAGTGCTGTTCGGTAAGGGCGATTTGTGGTCATCGCATCGAAAGCATCAACCAAGTGGATAATCCGCGCAGCTTGGGGGATTTCACTTTCTTTGAGCCCATCCGGATAGCCTGAGCCATCGTAATTTTCGTGATGGTGTCGGACAAACAGGGCAACTTCCTGATAGGCTGAAAGCGGGCTTAAAATCTTGGCTCCTATTTCAGGATGGCGTTGCATTTCTATATACTCACTCTCTGTAAGCGGGCCTGCTTTACCTATAATTCCAGCTTTTACCCCGATCTTTCCTACATCATGGAGGATCGCTGCAAGCTCCAGCTCTTCGCGTTGTTTTTCATCCATTTCAAGTCGGTTGCCGATGGCCACGGAGATTCGTGCAACCCGATCACAATGACCACGTGTGTAGGCATCTTTCGCCTCTACGGCTGCAGCCAGGGCGCTAACGGTTTCCTTAAAGTTTCTCTGATTTTGTTGCCGGGCCGAGTGGAGCTGGTAGACCATTTCGTTGAAGTGTCTTGTGAGCCGGCCGATTTCATCAAGGCTATTATCTTTAACTTGGACAAGAAGATCCCCGGATCCTAGAGCTTGAACTGCCTCTTCCAGCCTTTTTACGCGGTTAACGTGAATCCCTGCGAGGAGAAAAACACCTAAAATTCCTAACCCCGCCCCCAGGCCAAGAGGTAAAATCAGGCCGGTTGCGGTCTCTATCATAGCTCGATCAATATGGTCGACCCCCAATCCGACAACTGCAGTTCCAACCTTTATATTTTCCACCTCAATCGGTATCGAGGACTGAATGATACCCTTGGCTGGATCGGGGATTCCAGCAGGTAACATCTTTCCGGTTCTTTCTGGTTCCGAATGGTAGAGGATGCAACCTCGATGATCTACGAGATATGCGTATTGGACTTCACTGTTTTGACTAACAGATTCTATCAGGGAGCCGAGACGCAGTTCATCTTGGCTCAACAGAGGGTTTCTGGCATTAATAACTATATTGTTGGCCAGAGAGTGCGCCCTTTTTTGGCTTTCAAGGGAGAGAAAAATCCTCTCGTAGCGCATAAAGGCTATGAAAAGCAGGCCCGCAACAAGAAGTAGCAGAATAGAAAAGGAGAGGGCTACTTTCCACCGTAAAGAGAAAATGAATGGGTTGCGGAAACCCTTGGGTGGGCCTTGTTTAGCCGATGTTTTTTGAGATAAGGTCACTTGACTTACTAAATCAGGTTGCAATTGAGATAATCTACATTTACTATGTATAGTTTTATTGTAAGCTAGTTTATAGTTTTTTGCTGATCATTTGTCAATGGTGATAACTACCTTCCGCACGCATTAATGCCGGCAGTGTAGTTTCCGCCGCTTTTGTGATTTGTGAAGAGCGCAAAAGCGGCCACTCCCCGGCTGCCGGAGATGGTGATTGTGCCGTCCAGAGGTGTTTTTGGGAAAACAATTTCCAGAGGATAGCTGCCGTTGCCAAAAGCACTGAGTGAGTCGTTGTAAGAAAGTTCGGATAGACCGTTTTTATCGATGTAAGTGAGAGTCAAATCACAGACTGTGGCATTTGGATTACAGATTGAAATTATGGTATCCCATTGTTCAGATTGAGCTATATGGGGAATGATTAGTTGCAAAAAGAGTTCTCGGCTGAAAGGGATGTCAATCATGGAGTCACTGCCGAGAAAGCTTAGTCCTTCCAGTTCGCAATTAGAGTTTATCGAGATCCAACCGCTGGTTTGAAGATGGCTGGCAACAACTAGAGAGGTCTTTCCTCTGGGGGGTAAAGGAGGCGGATATTCCTGGTTCAGGATATCGCCGCCAGAACTGTAGACCGTTATTGAAAAAGGAGAACTTTGTTGACTGTTGGTATTGGTGACGGCCAATCCGGTCCAGTGCCCATCTCCGGATTGAAAGTAGGGTAGATAGTAGTTGTAGTTTCCGGAAGTATAGGAGAACTCAAGTGAGGGATCGGCATAAAAGTAGCGGGTGTGTTCACCATCTTCGATTTTGGCATAGAGATAAACAGGTTTGTTGCCGGGCAATCCTGAGGTCTGCCATTCAGTAGTATGACTATAAAAATCTTTGCCTGTGGCTGAATTATGCTCAACCTTGGTGATAGTTTGCAGGTCATTATGGTTGTAGGGATTACGATCTTGATCTGCAAAAAGAGTGACAGTGTAGCCGCTGTCATAGTCGAGAGCGAGGTATTCGAGTTCTATAGCCGTACCTGTCTGGATCAAGTTGATGTCGCTGGTAAGGGGTACGCCTGCCTTGCTGATTTTAAGAGAGGCGATATTGGGCCAGGATGCGGCCCTCCAGGTCAAAGGTGTACGGTTGCCGTTGCCGCCCATTTCAGGGTGGAGTCCTTGGTTGATCGAGTTACCATTATGAATCGGCGTTTCGTTGCTTAAGCGGTCACCGCTGTTTTTTATCCGGCTGTAATGAAAGCCAGTGCGTGCTCCACTCTCTTCATTTTCATTAAACCACGCTTCCCGCTCTCTGTTATCCATTTTCGCCTCACCGTTAGCCACCGGATTATCGAGATTGATCGTGCCTTGATACATGAGGTAGGTATTGCGGTGATCGGGATAAATTGACAATAGATTGCGATGAAAACCTCCCGGCAGAGTCGGAAAATAGCGATTGTAAGTTCCGTCAAGATACTCTCCTTGCGGGTAAGCGATATTTTGGTAATAACAGTCGGCAAAGACGATGTTTTCGTAAATTGAGATTGGGGTATCGATGATTTTATTATGAGGTTGCTGGTCTGAAGCGGTTAAAGGGTGAGGGTCAAGCAGGGTAACCTGATCAACGATAATTCCTTGTTCTCCAAGCAATCGGGATAACTCGCAGATTAAACCGGCACCCCGGCTGTGGCCGATGAGATGGATCGGTAATTGAGCCAGAGGAGCTTTTTCTTGTTGGCTGATTATAAGGCTGTTAATGACAGCGGCGGCGACCTCCTGAGAGCTGATTCCGCTGAAAAGATGGTTGGCGACAGCCGACCAATCAAGGGTCGCCAGAATAGTGCCGGAATTGCCGGTGCTAATTGAAAAATCCTGGAATGTGCAGGTGCTGACAAGATTTCCACTTTTTTTGACAACTTTTATGTCAACATAGTTACATTCGTTGTCGAGGTAGTGTTCGGCAATGGTATCACGCATACTCTCCAGCCAGACCGGTACGCCGGTTAAACCGAGATCCCAGCCATGGGTTATAAGAACGAGTTGGTTGCCGTGAACCAGTGAATCTGCACCATTTTCCAAACGAAAATTGCCAGCCTTCACTTGGGCTTGCAGATAGGAGTGGATGGGGCAAAAGCCCAAGAGGGCAATAGCTAAGAGAATTGTAAAAATAATTTTTTTCATAATAATATAGTAGTTTAACGAGTCATAAAGTTTTTTGAAATCATGCTATTTTGTGATAACAGTGAACTTGAGGGTGGCAACTTCTTTGCCGTTGCTTTTTTCAAACATTCTAAAGTCATAGTTACCCTCCTCTGTCGGCGCTGTAAAAGTAAAATTCCCTCCCGGCTTGTTCTCCAGGTATTTAAAAGAGAGTTCATGGTTATTAGCTTTTGCCATCCCCGCGTGTGGTTCACCAGTTTTAAACATGCCAATCCATGATTTAGGAG
>JAGGWR010000078.1 GCA_021163445.1 Candidatus Tharpella aukensis | reverse complement strand
GACTGCGCGTAACGACCTTCAAAAAAAAGGGCCTGGGCGAGAATCCGGGAAGCGATAACCGCCCCCTGTCCGCCGCGCCCATGAAAACGAATTTCCTGCATGATAAATAGCTGCTGGTTAAATATTAATTTATAGGCATATCTAATGTTGACAATTATGGTTTTCTATGTAGCCTCAGTATGAAATAATGTCAAGTTTTAAAGTGACTTTTCAGTCGAATCTTGGCTGTTTTACTATTAAATTAAGTTGCATCAATTTACTTGACCCGGTTTGCAATCTAACTTTCTCTGTATTAGCTGTTAAACTTTTATCGTTTACACGATCATGATGTTTCAGTTGACAAAACATATAAATTAAAACTATTCTGTAATAAATTAGTAAATTATATTGTTTAGGGGATTGTGTGAACACAGTTAACACTATAGCACCAGGTGCCCGGGTCGTGATTCGGGATGCCGAATGGTTGGTGCGGAAAATGGACAGAACCTCAACCGGTGGCTTTGCCCTGACGGTTGTCGGCATTTCGGAACTGGTTAAGGATAAAGAGGCAATTTTTCTTGATGAGATTGACACAAATATCGAGGTTCTTGATCCCGTAGATACCAAACTGGTACCCGACACTTCCAGTTCCTATCAGGGTTCTCTACTTTACATGGAAAGCCTGTTGCGACAAATTCCGCCAACAGACGAAAAACTCTACATCGGTCATCAAGCCGCTATGGATCACGTACCCTATCAGCTTGACCCGGCAATTCAAGCCTTGGAGCAACCTCGGCAACGCATTTTAATTGCCGATGCCGTTGGCCTTGGCAAAACTCTGGCCTGTGGCATTTTGGTGAGTGAGTTGATTCGCCGGGGTAAAGGCAAGCGTATCCTGGTGTTGGCCGTAAAAAGTATGTTGACTCAGTTCCAGAAGGAGATGTGGTCGCGCTTTACCATTCCTCTGGTTCGCCTTGATTCGGTCGGCATTCACCGGGTTCGTTCCAAAATCCCCACCAATCACAACCCCTTTTATTATTACGATAAAGCCATTGTCTCTATCGACACCCTGAAACAAGATACCGAATATCGCAACTATCTGGAAAACGCCTATTGGGACATCATTGTCATTGATGAAGCTCACAATGTCGCCCAGCGCGGCAAGGGTTCTTCTCAACGCGCCAAGCTGGCCAAACTTCTCTCTGGACGGTCAGATACTTTGATAATGCTATCGGCAACCCCGCATGACGGCCGGGCTCGAAGTTTTGCCAGTTTAATGAATATGCTTGACCCCACGGCCATCGCCAACCCGGACGACTACGGCCCGGAGGATATCAAAGGTTTATGTATTCGCCGCTTTAAAAAGGATATTCAGGATCAGGTGCAAAGCGCCTTTAAAGCCAGAGAGATCAGCAAGGCCTATTGCCAGGCTACCAATGTTGAAGAGGTTGCCTACGATATCTTGTCTGATCTACAATTTGCCAAATTGGATCAACACAAAGGAGCCAACCAACTCTTTAAAACGACCCTGGAAAAGGCGCTATTCTCCAGTCCTGCCGCCTGTTTTTTGACGATTCACAACCGCATCCTGCGGCTTAAAAAAGATAACACTCCGGAAGCTTTGCAAGATATTGAACAACTTTCAGAACTGGCTGAGGCCGTCTCCTGCATCACCCCTGACAATTTTTCTAAATACCAGAAACTTCTCTCCGTCATCACCGACAAAAAACATGGCTATGGCTGGACCGGGAAAGATAAGTATGACCGCCTCGTCATTTTCACTGAACGTATCGAGACTTTGCATTTTCTTGAGAAACATCTTTCTCAAGACCTTAAATTGAAAGATAATCAAGTGGTCACCCTGCATGGTTCCTTGCCTGATGTGGAACAGCAGAAAATTGTCGAAGATTTCGGTAAAGAAGAGGCCCCTGTACGCCTGCTTATTGCCTCCGATGTAGCTTCTGAGGGTATCAACCTCCATTACTTAAGTCATCGACTTATTCATTTCGACATACCCTGGTCACTCATGGTCTTTCAGCAACGAAATGGACGGGTTGATCGTTACGGCCAAGAGCACACACCATACATTCTCTATCTGGTTAACCAGAGCATAAACGATAAAATCAAAGGCGATATGCGCATCCTTGAACTCCTCATCGCTAAAGATGATGAGGCCGTTAAAAATATTGGCGACCCCTCCGCCCTCATGGGTGTCTATGACATTGATGAAGAGGAGCGGATAACCGCCAAGGCCATTGAAACCGGTATCAGCAGCTTGGCTTTTGAAGATAAATTAAACCAAAATAGTGAGGAGGCTTTCGACCCGCTCGCCTTGTTAATGGGTGGCAATGAGCCAGGCAACAAACCACCGGCCGCCGAGAACCGTTCAAGCTCCATGCCCACTCTCTACAATGATGATTTTTCATACCTCAAAGCAGCCATCGAGCACTTAAGACAGGCGGAGACCCTGCAGGCCGATTTTGATGATGACCTGCAACAGATATCCCTAACCGCCACCAAAGATCTTAAACATCGACTTAAGTTCACTTTGCCAAGT
>JAGGWR010000022.1 GCA_021163445.1 Candidatus Tharpella aukensis | reverse complement strand
TCGCTGAGAAGGTCAAGTTTGGACAAATTGACAAAAGTGAAACCTTAGTTATGTCAATATTAAATTTGTGATTTCCTTAAGATTCGTTAGATAGTGGTTTGGTAGCTCAGAAAAATATGGGATGTAAATGGCGAAGCCACCCTGCGAGGTGGCTTCGTATGGGTTCAATCATTGTAGGATAAAAAATTATTATTCATCTGTGTCATCAAAGGTAATGAATGCGCCTTCGTAAAGGTTGAGCTCACCGTGCCATCCGACCATCGTTCCCTGATCACCACAAACTACATCATCTGTCGGAACTAAAAATATCTTGGCACCATCGGAGTAATTGTAATCACTTTCAATCGGCAAATCACCCGTCTCAACAGACCCTTTTATATGTACATTCCCAACACCTTCAACATATTCATCCTCAACTACAATGCCAGACCCTAAACAGATAAGGCCATTAGCCGGCCAAGGGTCAGGGTAGTAGATCAGCGTATAATCCTGCCCTATGGGTAACCCGTGTCCATTGAAGACAAAATTAAACTCTGGCCCGGACAGATTATATTTCATTTTTCCCCAAGCGCCACCGTCCACAATCGGCCAATCATCACTGCCATCATCTGTTTTTTCATAAAGATAAAGGTGTCCAATATTGGATTTGCCCGCCTGACCACTTTTACCTTTTTCTTTGGTCATGAAAGGCTTGCCTTCAACAACATCCGTGTCCGTGTCGTCAAAAGTAATGAGCGCGACCTCGTAAAGGTTGGCATCATCACCGCTCCAGTGCACCATTACCTGATTAACGCAGTCCACGTCACTTGTGGGGACCAGAAAGATCTTGGCGCCGCCAGAGCCATCTTCTTTGTAATTTTCATCACTTATAATCGGTAAATCACCAGTATCTACAGATCCTTCTAAATGGATGCTCCCGGCACCATCCTCATCTTCAACCACAATGCCAGACCCTAAACAAATAAGGCCATTAGCTGGCCAAGGGTCAGGGTAGTAGATCAGCGTAAATTCCTGCCCTATGGGCAAACCATGACCGTTAAAAACAAAATCAAAAGTCGGCCCCGACAAGTTGTATTTCAGTTTCCCCCACATACCACCTTCCACAATCAACCAAGGATCTTCGCGGGTAGCATCTGAATCTGGTGCCTTTTCATAAAGATACAGGTGTCCAACATTGGATTTCCCTGCTGGACCACTGGGACCTTTTTCACCGCTAGCAAATTTATCCATAGAATGGTTATTACGAATATCATCAAGATCCGCCGGTGCATTATTGGCATGCTGATGGGCCACACCTGATTTACCTGGCGAGTCAACCTTGCCATTATTGTTACCATGATCTTTAGCCATGGAAGGAATAACCAGAAGACCTGTCACAAAAGCTACCACTACCAACATCATAATTTTCTTGTACATTTAACTCTCCTTTTTTGGATGATCAGTTTTTTTTGTTTTTGGTCTGTCATCTTAACGGTCTTGACTCTACACTCATGAATTTTGTCTACATCATTCCTTTTTACCCAAAATCCTTTTTTAAAGATGTTTAAAGAGGATGCAACCCATGTGCCATGATCCTTCAATACCATGCATGTCTGCGGAATACTTAACAATTATTGATCAGCTTGAAATATTCCATATCGCTACCTAATATGAAATCATGGCAATAAAAGTATTCATGCAGTTACAAAATCGCAACATTCAAGAGGTAGAGAGTATTCTAAACTTAGGAGGTGTCGTAATATGCGTAACAAAGTCCTATCGCTGAGAAGATTAACCTTGAAGAACTTGGCTCCTGTTATAACTAGCCACTGCCAACCTTTACTTTTGCCTCTTCGTTTTCAATTGAACGTCCCCTGATTATTCTGTCTACGGATTGCAATATATCCTAATCCCAAAAGGAACAGTGACAAAACAATCATGCCCCATTCGTTCAAAGTAGGGATAGCACCATTAAAAATAACCTGTCCGCTGTGGACCGCCAATCCATACCCTCCAGGCCATGTCATGTCCCCGTTGTCTTGATATCCAATGTTCATCTGGAAGCGCCAGGCGTAGAATGTTGGAAAACTTACATACGTCGTATCGGACCAATACAAGACCGGATTCAAGTGGCCGAAATCCCCAGTGTTTTGTAAAAAATAATCAAGTGCCCCTGGATTGGTATTAGCACTGCCGTCTGGATTTATTGATCCTATATTTCCCAGTTCCGTGTAAAACAGGTGGCCCACCTCCGAATTGGCCAGGTTGTAACCGGCTGTATAACCGTACATACCATCTTCGTTAGGGTCGCCTTCGAAGCCATAGGAAAAAGGACCGTCCACTGTATCCGGGAGACGCCAGCCGGTTGACCAGTCAATGTCAGTGGAGTATCCGGGATTTAAGGTTACCGTCAATTGCGAACCAAGCCCTGAGGCCCAGTCTATCTGGCTTTGCCAAGTGCCTATTGAATTAGTGTAATCGAGCCAAACAATAGAGTTGCCGTTGTTGTCATCGTCCCAGATCAGGTTGTAGTTCGTACTGTTATACGTGGCCGTGCCGATAACCGTCAAAGTCGCCTGCGCTATCCCGATCATACCTAGCAACACCATAATCACTGTTAATCCAATAAGCTTTTTCTTCATTTACTCCTCCTGTTAACTTGAAAAATAAACCACTAAATAAGTGATGTATCCTGACACATGGATCTTTTTTCTACTTAGCGTTCACAAAAAAAGATAGCTAAATTGCTCTTTAAAAAGAGGCAACCCGGCTGTCTTTTTGGTTTTAGTGACAAGACCCGTGGCTTTCCGACCCCGTCTTTCGGCGGGAGTGGCTTTTCCAGAAGTATTTATCTATATGCAACATCGCAACATACCTTAAGCACAAGCCATAATTAAAGGCAATACCTATTTTGCGATTTGCGCCTAAAGAATAACTTACAAGATAAGTGTGATATTCGTCAAAGATATCCACTAGCAATCTAAACTTTCTGGCCATTTTACAAGCCAAAGCTTTATCGTAATAAGGCGGCCCTATCGCTAAATAAGCTTAACTTTTGTGCTTGCAACAACAACCAGAGATATCCAATGCAACGCTAAATTGCAAGCGCCAGTTTAATTTCCTTGGATTACAACTTTTCCACCAAACGTGTAAACTACAGGAATCCTGACAAAATCGCGTGAAAAATTAACGACATATTCTGACAATGACGAAAATTTCATGGCTTGTACGGCGACAAAATATCCGGGCGATGTTGGTGCAGCATATGGAAAAACAAAAGAAGTTTCACTGGGGCTAATCATTTTATCATAAAGAGGCTCATTCAAATTTGGCGTACCATCTAAAAGAGAAGGGTAGATTCTAACTTTGTAATATACATCATCCCCTATTGATGTCCAACTAACGGTTCTGTTATTGTGATCATAATCTACGCAAGGAATCTCCAGCCAGTCAAATGAGCTTACAGGTGTCACTGTTTCGAAAATTCCTGTATTACCGCCAGAGCTTTGGGTAAAAACGTATGGGATATTTTCCAGCGAGGTAAGGTTTATAGGGGTCGATTGGTTTGGGTATAAAACTGCCACCATATATCTATCGTAGTTTTCATGCACCCTCCGGAATGCGGGTATCCAGACATACGTTGACGAATTACCGCCCCACTCAATTGTTGCTACTCCTGAAGCAGGGCTAAAATCTGAATCGGCCATAAAATAAGATAGTATTTTGTATCTATCGTTAATACTGTTGAAAGCATCATGTATTGTACCTATTTTAAACATTAATGGGGCATGCCTATATCTAACGAAAAAGTTCGATTTGTTAACTGGATTTACTCCACTAAACTCAAATGCTTCAACCCTTAAAGCATAATCCCCCGCAGGAAGATCAGTCACCGTATATGTTGGAGAAGTTAAATAACCTGTTTCAGCAACAGGTGCAGACATATTAGGCTTGCTACCATTATTATAGTAAAACCATCTCAATTTGTAGTACGTGGCACCAGCAACAGTGTCCCAAGAAATAGTATTGCCACTAATTAAAACATTTTGCGGGATTTCCAGTTCTCGGAAAGTACAACCTTCTAAATTTAATAAAGTAGAACCTTTAGCGGTGTAAAATATATACTGAGTAGCCCAATCGCTCCCAATTGAAGGATAACTTCCATCTGGGGGTGATTTAAATATACCCATCCACATATCCCATCCTGGCATGCCATACGGTAAAAAAACGTTGTTAGTAGGAACAGAATCGACAGATACAAGTTCTCCTTCCACATAAGTTTTAGCCCCTATAAGTACACGGCACTCTCTATCTATGCCCGGGAAATCATTTTGATCATATTCACATACATCTGAAGTAACAAAAACACTCTCTAGGGGTAGAGCTGCAACATCTGAAATTAACAAGCCAAAACAAAACAACACCCAAAAAATAACAAAATAAGTTTTTTTCATAGCTCCGCTCCCCCTAAATTTTATTATCAATCACAGGAAATAGCACTCCCACAACAGATAAAAGTTTAAGAAACTTTTAAACCACCCTTACTAATATATCAACACTGCTGTCCGGTAGGGTGTTGCAATACTTTACTTAATTTTTGTACCGGACAGTAGTGATATATCGTAAATATACGTAACATATCGCTGAGAAGGTCTTGTTTTGGCATATGTATCATTTATTGAGATTGGTTATGGCAATATTTACTCTGAGTATTCAGGATAGTGCTCTTTTAAGCATTTACCACATATACCATGGCTGAATTGAGCATCGGTATGTTCGGTAATATATTTTTCAAGTTTATTCCAAGCTCCCTTGTCGTCTCGAATCCCTTTGCAGTGCATGCATATGGGAATAATGCCTTTAAGGGTTTTTATCTGAGTCAGGGCTTCATTTAGCTTTTCAACCTTATCTCTTAACTCTTCTTCAGCAATCTTTCTGTTTGTAATGTCCCGATGGGTTCCTGCTGCTCTGATTGGTGATCCGCCTTGTGAGAATTCTACAACCTTCCCTCGCCCTGAAATCCATACATATCGCCCATCTTTTGCCTTTAAACGAAATTCAATACCCCACTTACCAGATCCTTTCTTAATACTTGTCAAAATTTGTTGTTTAGCTGACTCCTTGTCATCCGGATGCAAGAGATTCTCCCAAGTTTTCAGGGTGTGTGGAAATTCCGTTTGGACATAACCAAGCATTGAAAGATATCTGGGACTGAAGTAGAGTTCATTTGTTTGCAAATTCCAATCCCACATGCCTAAATCTGCACCTTCGAGAGCTAGTTGCAATCGTTGCTCGCTCTGTAACAATAAATTTTGTGCCGTTTTTTGTTCGGTAACATCCCTGACAACCCCATCCACGCCAAGAATGTTGCCGTCCTGTCCTTTGTAGAGTTGTGTGTTTACAGAAGCCCATCCAATAGAACCATCCTTTCTTTTTAGTTGCACGACGAAATCACTAACAAATCCATCTTTTTGAAGTGCCACTAAAAAGAGATCTCTTTCTTCAGGGTTTACATAAAACTCTGTCATTTTCATGCCAATAGCTTCTTCTGTAGTATAGCCAGTCAATTTATGGAATGACTGGGAAACAAAAATAAGCTTCCCTTCATTATCTGTTCGATAACGAAGATCGGGAGATTCATTGGCAAGTACACGATACTTTTTTTCGCTTTCCTGTAATTCCTGCGTACGTTTTTGGACTAGATCTTCAAGTTTAGATTGATGCTGTAAAAGTTTCTGCTCAATATTTTTGAGATGGGTTATATCGACAATCGTAACCACAACCCCAACTAACATTCCATCTTGGTTTCTTAACGGCGTTGCGGTGTGGTCTATGACGATAGTTTCCCCGCCGGAAGTTATTCTAGTATGTTCAGAACGACCATTTTTATGGCCGGCGAAAACCAATTGCGCCGGACAGTTAGGACAAATGCTATCTCGGCCTGTAGCGGCATGATAGCAGAAATCTCCAACCACTCCCTTTCCATAAATTTCATAGGCCTTTTGGTTACAGTTGAGAACACGGTAGTTGGTGTCAAGTTCCCATAAGGCAATATCAAGAGTATCGGTTATATCTACTAAGGAATCATTTATATAAGAATGGCTTTTCATGGATGTCTCCATTGCAGGCTTGATGAACCAATATTATAGCATATTAGTAGTCGTAATTATGTTACGTATATTCGCTGAAAACGTTAAGTTTGGTGAACTTTACAATTAATTTAAATTTTCACTGGCAATCTTAAAAATTATACGGTAAAAACTTGATTGTTCCATTAAGGTATAAACCGTGAATGACAACTAAACCTACAAAAACTTGGCACTCACTTTATTTAAAATTAAGAGGATTCGACAATGAACTCGACAGAACTTAGAACAATGGCAAAAAATACGGTGCGCAAACTTGTTGACGATTCCCCAGAAAACAACCTGAAAGGGTTTGATGAAAAATCTTGGGCCAGCCCACTTATCGGTTTTGCCGCAGGTAGCGATCCGCTTTTCAAATCCTACAAAAAACTTATTGGTGAATTTCACTGGACACCTGCTGAAGTAATGCAGATGGTTTATCCAAATACTGCTTTTGACGAAAACGAACTCAGCATCATCTGCTGGATTCTGCCGCAAACAGAAAATACTTTGGCTGATCAGCGTTGTGAAGATAAGCTTCCCTCTTCAAGATGGGTACACTCAAGACATTATGGCGAAAAATTTAATGAATACCTCCGAGCGACCCTCAGAGATACGTTTACCGCCGCCGGGGTCAAATCCGCAGCGCCAGCAATAACTGCTGGCTTCGGATATCGGGAGTCAGAAAATTTCGGTTTGGCTTCCAATTGGTCAGAAAGACATGTCGCCTATGCCGCCGGACTTGGAACTTTCGGCTTATCGGATGGGTTTATCACTGAAAAGGGTAAAGCTGTCCGAATTGGTTCCGTCATTATTAATGCCAAAATCGAGCCAGATAAAAGAAAATACAATTCACATACAGAGAACTGTCTCTGGTATACCGAAGGTACCTGTGGGGCATGCATTAAAAGATGTCCGGCACAAGCCATCTCAGCCAAAGGGCACGACAAAGAAGTATGTTTCAACTACATCAAAACCGTAACCGCACCCTACGCCGAAAAAATTCTTGGGGCCTATGAAACTCCCTGTGGGCTCTGCCAGGTAAAAATCCCGTGTGAAGGAAGGAACCCAATAGCTAAAAAAATAATCTTCTATAGTTTAAATAATAGTTGGCAAACTACAAACTTTACCTAAAAGAAAATATTAAGATATATCGTAAATAGGCGCAACAAAATCCTATCGCTGAGAATATTAAACAGGAAAAAGAAGCTGCCATTAGAACTTGCAACTGGCAATGTTAAAAGTTTATTTAACAAGAATAGGCATAAAAAAGATATGAATATTTTAACTCTGCCCTATCGACATAAGCAATCGAACCCATGGCTTATGGATACAGCGACAAAATAGATTTTTCTATAAAAACTCAAGGGAACTGTAAAGATCATATAAATCATCAATCAATTAAAAACAATGAAATTTTGGTCTGACATTTTTTCTTTTGACCAACCGTTTTAGAGGCAGATAGATAAAGATAGATATTTCTTAGTCAGGTGAACCAATAAACTTAATACTGCCTCCATTCTGTAATTTAATGGCGCTGTTGTCGACAGAATTTATACGCACACCCTTCGTAATATCTCCTTGAGTGAAGAGATGCGATGGATTACTGATCGAGCTCTGAAAAACAACTGGGGTAGTAGAGTTCCCTGTGCCACTTACCACAATGCCGGGTAAAAACTGCAGGCGCTGTCCACCTGCAAACGAAACATTCTCACCTGAGACATCTCTGGTAAAGTAGCGATAAGGGAACGAAGCATCCCGAGAAAAGGAACCGGATAAAGCATTAATAAATGGTGCCGGCATAATAAACCTGATCATATACTCATTATCTGGATCACCAAGATGTAATGCATCAAGAGAGTACCACGTATTATCTCCTATATAGGGATCACTTCCTGTCCGACCCCAACCATAATTCATATGGTAATATCTCCACACATCCCATATCTGCCACCCATCACCGACTATTGAATGTCTGTCAACCCTGTACTGTACAGGTCTATTATGATCAAACTCATACTTCATCATCTCAAACCAAGCATTAGCATCCTCAGAATCGCAGCGGTTTACCCTCTGAGCGCTGGTCGAGTAACGATAGTGATTTTCATACACACCTTCCATCATGTAAGTTTCGGTGCCTGATGCGCAAACTCCATAATCCATCTGAACTGCAACACCCACCTCATAACATAGTTCCGCTACTGCATTCTGTTGCGCAGCTGGAGATGTATTAGTTACGGAATTTCTCATATTCGACCAGTCATAGTTATCAGAAAAATCAGCACTTAATGTTTTACCTTCAACAGCATGACCGCATGAATCATCGTTATCCCATGAGTATGAAGCGCTCCCATTCCCATATGGAGGCCAGTTCCAATATCTCATAATCTGGGCCCCGGCTGTAGCTACACAACCAACCAGAGTCGTTGTTGAAGGAGGACACGTATGGGGTTCACTTGGACAACAATCAGAACATCCGGTATCACCGGTTGGACATAGACTATTATATGGGGAATGCTGGTGCCAAGCTGAAGAAAGTAAAATATCCTGTTCCTGATAGTCGCTTCGTACAGTCGCAGATTCAAGTACTCTCTTAGCAGGGTTTTCGCTATCCTGGAATGTCGGCAGACCTGCCCTGAAAGTTTCCACATTTTTTTCAAGTTTACGCCAGGCTTCACTATAATCAATCTCAATAATATCGGAAAGTTTCTCCCCGACATAAGTTTGACTATGGGATCTTGCCAGCTCCTGGTCAGCTGAAACCTGTATGATTTTATCCTGCAGTTTTTTCATGCGATCTCTTAAAAGAGCGATTATTCCCCTGTCCGAGGTTGGATCCAAGTTATTCCTGTCTGAATAGGCCTTTATCGGAGCCAGCTCTTTTTTTAAGGATACAACAATAAAGCCCTTGGGCGTTACAGAGCAAAAATAACCAATAGTTTCCCCATTTTTTAAAAATTCCTGAACCTTTAGAACCGCTGCATTTTGCGATCCAGCCCAATCACCATACTTATACGTTATAGCATTGATCCAATTGGTTGCCACAGTCAAAGCCACATTCCGAGTCACCATCTGAGCACTGGCTGGCGATGGAGTTGCTATTATTGCCAAACTAACAAACATTGCTTGAAGAAACTGTTTCATCTCAACCTTGACCTCAAACTTCCTGATAATTTGTAATATTATAAGTTTTCCCGTCGCTGTAACGCCTGTCATTGATTTTACTACAAGGCTAATCTTCTTATTTAAATTTGATACTGCCTTGCCGACTGAGAACGATGGCCCCTTTGATGATTTTAATTCCTTTTGAGGTGTCACCGCCGGCAAACAGCATCGTACTCCCGAAAACGTTCCCCTCGAACCGGAAAGTACCGTCGGAGGTGCTGGTGTTGGTGACTGTAATCCCCTCAAGGAACTGCAGGAATTGTCCGGATTGAAAAGTGGCACTATCGCCAGTGGCGTCTTGTGTAAAATAGCGATAAGGAAATGAGTCAATCATAGGATATGTCCCTGAAAGTGGTTCAACGAACGCCTGGGCCGGAAAAATTTTTCTTACTATGTCTTCAACAAGAGGATTCCCACCACTACTTACTTGATGCAACTGGTCAACCGTATACCAGGCATTACAACCGTCCTGGCATGTTCCTTCCAGACCCCAACCGTAGTTCATATGGTATTGCATGAGCGGCGGGTCTCCAATCTCCTGCCATCCATCAGCGACAATGGAGTGATCTTTGATCTGATATTGAATCGGTCGATTAAGATTGAATTGATCTTTCATGATTTGGAACCATTGTGTAGAAGTCCACGAAACACCAGGAATTGGGCTATTAATACGTTGCAGACGATCTGCATATCCAGAGTAACGATAGTAATCTGTATACAGTGGAACAATATGCTTGTAATATGCCAGGGAGACGTCACAGCCATAATCCATATATAAGCCCATGCCCGTCTCTCGACATAGTTCAGCAACAGCATCAATCTCTATCTGCGGTGATGTTAACGAGAGTGTGTCGGGCATGTTTTTCCAGTCGTTCCAATCCTTGAACGGGATAATGGGGGCGCCATAAGGGGGCCAGTTCCAGTAATCCATTATCTGGGCGGCGGCAAGCGCAACACAGCCGACTAGATATTTTCCGTTACCAGTGTTACTGCAATTTACATCCCTACACATTTCGTTGTAGGGTGCGCTCTGATGCCATGACGAATGAATCAGGTGATTATCAACACCGTTACCACCTTGATAATTCATTCTTACAGACGCGTCAACGGATGACCTTACAGCCGGATCTTCCTGATTGCCGATCATTTCATCCCAGACATTCTGATAATTTGTCTCAAGGATATCTCCGATTGCTTTTGATGAGGCTCTAACCATTGACCCCAGCTGGCTCTCAATAACGTTAACTGTTGATTCCATCCGTCCCTTAATAATATCCGCAATTCCGGTGTCCGCATCCGGATCCAAGTCGCTTACTGCGGAATAGGCCTTTATAGGGGCAAGCTCCTTTCTCAGGGGCAGAACAATAAAACCACGAGGGTAGACTCTGGCAATATAGCCTATAGACCGACCATTTCGTTTCAATTCTTCGATCTCTGCCAGAGATGCAGCATCGGCTCCACCCCAGGAACCTTTTTTTTCAATAATCAGCCTGATCCAGTTTCCTGCAACTTTCCTCGCTTCATCTATACTGACCAGCTCGGCATAGGAATAAATTACCGTACTCATGGTTACAAGGGATGCCATCAGGATCACGATAAAAATTTTTTTTGCCATCGTCAGATCCCTCGCTTACTGTAATGTGACAAGGACAAGAATCTGACCCTTTTTATCCTTACCAAGTTTTTCCATGGCCTTACCTAAAATAGCACCCTGAGCACGATTATAGTCAGTCGCTTTCATGGCGTAGCCGGGAATGTCGGAAGTTGTCAGCAGATCACCGACTTTGATCTCTGTCCGGGTTGCGTCAACGTTGCAGTATACCCGGCCCGCCAGAGCAACATCAAGAGCAAACTTGTCTCCGCCGAGACGAACTCCAGATCCCAAACCATTAGCTCCGGCAACTATACCAGCCACTTTGGTATCATAAGGATCACAACTCAATGTCAATTTCCCCGGATTTTCCGGATCGATAATCATAACCGCTCCTGGCTTTATCTCTTTTGGATAAGAAACATCAAATCCTTCCGCATAATCCAGACCTTCCCCAATTTCAACAATGGCTGCGCCTGAACTTTCGCTCAGGATTTTTACGTTTCCGCGAAAAATTGCGGCATAGCCAGCGACACCCCCGGAGGCATAGAGACCTACACCTGTGCCGGAGGGTGCCAAAAACATCCCACCATAACTTTCTGAAGGTGTTAGGTGGGACGCCTCACCGTAAACACCTATACCTCTTCTGCCTGCGGACTTAAACTTACCACCATAGTTGACATAACTACTTCCCGTAAACGAAGCTTCACCATAAACCCCTCTGCCATAACATCCAGCAGCAAAAAATTTACCACCATAGTTGATTTCAAGTGAGGAGGCGGAGGAGGCATCACCCTGAACCCCAACCCCGGAAGCACCGGCAGACAGAAATTTTCCACCATAGTTCGGGCCTCCTGTTGCCGTGGAAGATGCCTCACCGTAAACTCCTCTCGCCCTATCACCGGATGCGAAAAAACTACCCCCATAATTTTGTACATTCCCGATGGCAGTCGCATTTCCATAGATGCCTCTGCCGGAACTGCCGGAGGCAGAGCCATAAACCCCCTTGCCATTAAGACCTAAAGCGGTAAAATATCCACCAAAGGTATTATTGTATGATCCAGAATAGCTGTTTCCTCCACTAACAACAGCACCTGCGGGATCAACACTGCTGGCATTGGCGCTATGACTCAGGTGTAATGGTCCGGAGACACTGAGGTTTACACTGCCGTAAGAGCCCCCTCCGGACAGACCATCGCCTGCAATAATAGCTGTAATCTCCCCTCCTGAATTATTATCAATGCCGTCTGCAAACCCTGCTGGTATATTTACAATTTCTTTCCAACTAACACCATCTTTTACGGAAGTTAATACTGTGGGATCGGTTTCCGTGAAACTTCCACCATCCGGCCATGTACTACGCGTAACCCCTCCCAGATTAATCGATTGTGAAGCCATATCAAGCAAGCCGCCCAAAGTTACTCCAGTGTTATCGATAACCAAGGCTGACTCCCCGGCAGTCCTTAGACCGGCATCACTCAAACTTATATTGCTACCTGTCAGCTCATTAACCGTGCCAATTTCACTCAGGCTGAGCCTGGGGGTCATGATCTGACCATTACTTTCTACCTCAACCCACAAGGTTTCAGTATTCAGGTTGGAAGTTCTTTCCCGGACAGTTATATCGCCTTTTTCAAAAGTGAAGATGGATTTCCCCAACCCCGCAACAATCTCCTGATTTTCCTCAAACAAGAGCTGTCCGCCGAACTCGTCATCATAGATACGCAAGGTCATTTTAACGGTTTGTTCAGGACTCAGTTTTTTACTGTTTTCAAAGAGCTTTCCGTCCAAAATCAAGGTTGCATAACAAAAATTTCGTTCAGTTAAAATTGGTGTTAAACAAATTACTACGACAAGAAAGATAAAAATTCGCTTTGATAACATTGACAATTTCCTCCGTTGGCTAAGTAATTACAAAATCTTGCGAACCTTTTTTCAACTTGCCACTCAAAAAAAAAGACAGCCGAATTGCCCTTTAATAAAGAGGCAACCCGGCTGTCTTTGATGATGTTAGAGACAAGACCCGTGGTTTTCCGACCCCGCCTTCCGGCGGGTGAGGCTTTTACTAGTTGATTATAGATACCTCTTAAGCACAAACCATGGTTAATGGCAATACCTATTTTACGACTGACACTAACAAAGAAACCCAGTAAACAAGCATATTATACCCTGTATCTATCCACGGGCAATCTCAACTTTTCGACCAGATAGCTCGCATAACCTTCATCGTAACTCCCTTTTTAGCCCTGCAAAACATTATATAGTATTTTGCATTCAGATGTATACGTAGATGTATATGCCTGTGTCGCAAACTAAAGTCAATCAGTCAAAAGTATGAAATTGTATTCAAGAATGGATTAATGGAATGAACGTTTTTGGGGAGATATCCTATACTGATTGTGGTTAATCTTACCACTGCCAACCCCAACCGCCTGACCAAACAGCAAACAAAAGATTAATCGTAACATGGACAACAAGACCATATACACAAAAAGAAAAAGGCCACCCTGAAAAGGTGACCTTTTGGTCTGATCATTACACAGATTGAAAAAACGGTCTAATGAGCATATTTTTTCGCGTATTCAGCATCATCATACAGAGCCGTACCATAAAGACTTTTCCCGTAGTTTCGGATAATTGTCTGACCTTTTTCAGATGAAATAAAATCAATAAATTGGGAGGCATACTTCTGATTTATTGTGGTTCCGGCCGGTTGGCAGAGACCGTAATATGTGTTTATCAGGATCGGATCTCCTCGAAACAGTACTTTAAGATTATTCAAATTCTTTTTCCCGGCTGCCCAGGTGCTGCTGTCTGTCATAAAGTAGCCTTTAACTTCGTTTGCTTTTATCAGTGATGCCATCATAAAATCTTTTGTGATGATGTACCACTCCCCTTCAGGTCTGATACTCGATTTTTTCCATATTGCAAGCTCCTTTTTATTTGTCCCTGAGTTATCACCTCTTGAAATAAAGGTCACTTTTTCTTTTGCTATTGCAGCATAGGCTTCAGATGCACTTTTCGCTTTGGCAATTCCGGCAGGATCATCTTTCGGCCCGACAATATAAAATTCATTGGAGCCTATCAGTCTCCTTTTTATTGCCCACCCCTCTTTAACCGCATTTTTTTCTGCCGCCGGTGCATGAACCATAACCAGGTCTGCTTTTTTTTCTTTCAGCAACGCCAGCGATTTGCCGGAACCGGCTTTCTGCCAGCAGATGCAGGTGTCATGTTTTTTGTTAAATGCCACTGCCAGAGCTTCAAGAAGCCCTAATTCACCGGGACTTCCTGTTGCCAGAATAATTTTTGTGCTACCTGAACCATAGACCTTTTTACACTCACTTTTTGCATTAGATGAAAACAGAAGTACGGAGAGTAAAAGGGACAAAAAAATAACTTTCACAAAACTTACAGATTGTTTCATTTAAATTTTCCTCATTTTAAGTTGGCACGAAGGATTACAGGCTTTCCCTGACGATCCAGACACGACCAATTTTTAGCATACAGACACACCTAAAGTCAACAATAACGACCAATAATAACTATAACTGACAAACAATAACCTTTCATGCAATACAACTATTCAGTTGTCACCCTCAAACTGTCTCGGAGTGTGGCTATACCTCTAGACCAGGCTTTTACCTTAAAGAGTACAAGATCCCATAAAAAGCTGCGCTGCAAGCAAAGCATAGTTCGCCGCCATTTATTGCGAATCTAAGGTGAAAACCAGAAGTTAACAATTATGAACCCTAACTACTTCTCCTCCTTTGATATTGTTCTTGTC
>JAGGWR010000200.1 GCA_021163445.1 Candidatus Tharpella aukensis | reverse complement strand
GTGATAACCAGGTCCTGTGCAACGGCGACGGCGTGAACCCCGTCAGATCCGGAAGGAAGCAGCGGCAGCACCGCTCTCCGTGTGCCGCAGGGTAGCCTGGTTATCTCTCATGGGGATAAATGTTTTTATAAGTTAGAGGAGTTATGGCGGAAGCATATCAGGTTCTGGCCCGGAAGTGGCGGCCGCAGCTCTTTGCTGAGCTGGCAGGGTTGGAGCATATCGCCAAAACCCTGCAGAATGCGATTCGCCTGAATCGGGTTGGCCATGCTTTTATCTTTACCGGTTCACGCGGGGTCGGCAAAACCTCGGCGGCGCGGATTTTAGCCAAAGCCTTAAATTGTGTAAACGGGCCTGCAGAAGAGCCCTGCAATAGTTGTGAAAACTGTATTGCGGTTACCGCAGGCAACGCCGCCGATGTTATCGAGATCGATGGTGCTTCCAACCGCGGGGTTGGCGAAATCCGTCTGTTGCGCGAAAATGTTACCTACCTGCCGCAAAGTTCACCTTATAAAATTTATATCATCGACGAAGTTCACATGTTGACGACTGAGGCCTTTAACGCTCTTCTGAAAACCTTGGAAGAGCCGCCGAATCATGTCAAATTCATCATGGCGACGACCGATGTGCACAAAGTGCCGATGACCATCCTCTCGCGTTGTCAGCGTTTTGATTTTGGTCGTTTAACCGGAGCCACTATCGCCGCCGCTCTGATTGAAATCGGTGAGCGTGAAAATTTGACCTTTGGCCCCGGAGCAACCGAGTTGTTAGCCCGTGAGGCCCAGGGCAGTATGCGGGACGCATTGAGTCTGCTTGATCAGGCCCGTTCCTATGCCGGTGAAGTTATTGCAGTCGATGATCTGCGTAGTGCCTTGGGTTTGATTGAAGCGCGTCACAGTTTTGCCCTTCTGGAAAAAATAGTCAGCGGCGACTTGAGTGCCGCCGTCAGCCTGGTTAATGATCTGGAGCAAGCCGGGGTTGATCTGAAAAAGTTCAGCGAGGAGTTTCTTTTTTATCTTCGTGATGCCCTCTTTTTAAAACTTTCCGCCGATCTAAAAGGACTCCTTACTATCAGTCCTGACGAGATTGGGCGGCTTGAGCCTCTGGTCGGCGGTAACACGCTGCCTTATTGGCAGCAGCTTTTTGATCTCTGGCAAGGGCACTATTCGCAAATTAAAGTTTCACAAACCCCAAGACTGGCGCTGGAGATGGCCCTGATCGAATTGGGTATGGCGCGTGATTTGCTGCCGGTTGAGGAGTTGTTGGGGCGTATCGATCGTCATTTAAAGACGGCCCCCGCAACAACTTCTTCCGCAACCGTTTCTCCTAAAGCCGCTTTTCCCGGGAATCAGGCCGCCGCTGTTAATAGATCTAAACCGGCGGCTCCATCGTATGCAGCACGTCCACAGGCACAAAATCGGCCTCCGGCGCCACCGGTTGCAAAGGAGCGGCAAGAAGTTGCTGCTGCCGCTCGGCCGTCACCGTCACCGGCGGTCTCCAAGCCCCGACCAGCAACCGAATCTTCACCTTCTTCCGATTCTCTTTCTAAAAAACCTGTAGCGACTTCGGTTAAGCCTGCGGTTGTTGAAGATAGATCACAAACCGAAAATTACGGGGTTCCGGAGATGCCGCCGCAACCGCCGCCGCCGGATGATTTCAGCGAGCCCGCTAAGGTGCAGTGGGAAGCTTTTCTTGGACGTCTGGCTCATAAGGATGCTCGCATAGGGGCGATGTTGCAACGTTCCCGATTACTGCCGTCCGCTGCCGGTATACTTTTATTGGAAGTTGCACCGCACGCTCTGGCTCTGCTTGATCTGGAGAGTGTCAAACAGGATATTTTATCACTTTGGGCCGAATTTCAGGGCCGAAATGACTTTTCGGAGCTTAAATTTCAGACTCCTTCGGCAGCTTCCGGGGCGCGGAATATTGAGCGCAACGGCGCAGTGCAAGGTGCCGGTAAGCGCCGACCTTTGCCGACTAAGGAGGAGATTTTTAACGATCCTTCAGTCCGTTTTATTGGTGATCGTTTCGGCGGCCGGGTTACCGAGATTAAACCACGAGGCTGAAACTAGGGCGGGCGTTTTCTCGCCAAGATACAAAGATAAAGTCAAAAGCAAACCCGGCCTTTGCCTTTCTTGGCGTCTTGGCGTCTTGAGTGAGCAACGCGAACGGGCGAGAGATTAAAGAATTTCTTTTCTACGATAAACTTTCAGAAATAAGTTGCAACCTTTTGATTCCGGTTTACCGGGTGAGGAGAGTACGATAATGGCTAAAGGTATGGGAAATTTAATGAAGCAAGCGCAGCAGATGCAGGCGCGGATGGCAAAAATGCAGGAAGAGGTTGGTCAACGCACAATTGAGGCTGCCGCCGGCGGCGGCATGGTCAAAGTGGTTGCCAACGGCAAGCAGGAGATTCTCTCAATTGTGATGGAGCCTGCGGTTGTCGATCCTGAAGATATCGAAATGTTGCAGGATCTGGTTCTGGCCGCCATTAATCAGGCGTTGCGGGAATCTCAGGCGATGATGACCGATGAGATGAGTAAACTAACCGGCGGCCTCAAAATCCCCGGACTGACTTAAATTATGAACTCTAAAGAAATTTTTGCTTTAACTGAAAATTATGTGGCGCCGACTTATAAGCGCTTTCCTGTGGCTTTGGTCAGAGGGGAGGGGGTTAAGGTTTGGGACGCTGAAGATAATGAATACTTAGATTGTCTGGCTGGAATTGCGGTCTGCAATCTGGGTCATTGTCATCCTCGGGTAACGGCTGCGATTGTCGAGCAGGCGACCCGGCTGATGCATGTTTCTAATCTTTATCATATTGAAAATCAGTCACGTCTGGCCGAGCTTTTATGCGAGCTTACTTTTGCCGAGAAGGTTTTTTTCTGTAATTCCGGGGCTGAGGCCAATGAGGCCGCGATCAAACTGGCTCGGCGCTATGGACATGAGGTTTTTGGTGAAGGGGCTAAGCGTATTATTACGATGCACCGCTCTTTTCATGGCCGCACTATGGCAACAATCACGGCGACCGGCCAGAAAAAGGTGCAGAC
>JAGGWR010000356.1 GCA_021163445.1 Candidatus Tharpella aukensis | reverse complement strand
GGGCGGCGCCACTGATTTTGAGTTTGACATTTTGACACTCTTCACAGACCCAGGGGCTAAAAATCGCGTCAGTGAAGTTCTCCAGCTCCTCAACGACGCTGTCATCAACCTTATAGTTGCCGGGATGGATAATCGGAGCGGTAATTTTTTTGAGATAAAAACTTTTCAGGCGACCGTTGGCCAGATCGCAGGCCAGCAGATACCAAAAACCTTTGAGGTTGGCCAGACGATAAGGGTGAACCGTATACTTTTTGGTCTCGTTCCGATTGTTACGATACGAAAAACCGACTTGCTGACGCAGGGCGACCGCTTGATTCAAAAGTCTGAAAAGATTACTATAGCTTGAGACATCCTCAAGATTGAGATGAAAAAGGAAACCGGAAGTACTGAAACTGCGGCCTTTAAGAAGTTTATCGGCTATTTTCGTGTATTCGGCATCAACATTTGTGATCATGGCCGCGATCAGATCGGCGACCAGCGCGGCATCAGGGTCGCTGGTGCCGCGCAGTCGGTAAGCATTGATAAAATGATAGCGGCCATCCGCTTCTCTCCGTTCAATCGGCAAATGGCTTAAGCGTTCATTAAGATCCTTCTGGATAGTTCGCGGCGTAACCCCGAACTCGGCGGCTAAATCTTTAACGTCTAAGGCTTCACCAACATTGAGACGACAGATAATCGTCGTCAAGCGATACATCGCCTTATCATATTCCGGCTTGGCCATCAGTTATCCCTTTCTAACATACATAGGCATCAGCCATTACCGAAGTTGGCCGGTAATGGCAAAAACTTTGGTAATCGGCCACTTCATCTGCTAAAACCTTCATAACCCAGCCCAAAACGAAAATGTCATCGAGCCAACCGATAAGCGGAATAAAATCGGGAATTATATCTACCGGAAAAACGACGTAGGCCAGTGCACCCGCAATCGTGGCCCAGGTGCCAGCACTTAGACAAAAACCCGGATCCGTTATCATGTTGAAAAGGGTGCTGAAATCCTCATACCACTCTTTATCTTGATGCTCATAAGAAAATCTTGCGGCTCTCTCCTGATCAAAATCATCAGCCAGCTTTTCCGAAAGTCTCAGTGCCTGCGCTCTCTCTTCTCCCGATAAACTCATAACATCCTCCCTTGTCCATAATAATCAATTTAAAGATTTGTTTCTCTTTATTTTGCCATTATAGAACACGGAACGAACGCGTGAGTTCGCTGCAAAAAAAATTTTTGCGATTTTTACAGCATTTTAAAAAAAAGATTGTGGATCGATATCGAGGCGCCAGCTTAGTGGCGGCGGGGCAGAAAGCTGCTGGCGCCACTGGCGTAAAAAATTATGCAGCAAGGTACGTTGCGTGGCTTTGATCAGAAGGTTCCAACGATAGCGGTTTTGAACTTTGACGATGGCTGAAGGTACCGGCCCGAGCAAGACGATAGGTGGCGGGGCATCGTGCAGACCGGTCGATTTTTGCCCGAGAAGTTCGAGGCCAAGTTCTTTTACGGCTTTAAGAAACTCGCGGACCCGCTCCTCATCGGGGCCGACCGCTCTTAAGTTGGCCAGATATGAGAAGGGCGGAAATCCCAGTTCGCGCCGACTTTCGAGCTCCTGATTATAAAAGGAGACGTAATCATGAGCGGCCGCCGTTAGCACGCTGTAGTGCTCGGGCTGCAACGTCTGAATAATCACTTCGCCTGACGAACTGTCGCGTCCGCGCCCGGTACGCCCGGCTACCTGAGCCAAAAGCTGAAAAGTTCTCTCGGGAGCGGTAAATTCCGGCATCTCCAGAGAGAGATCAGCAAAGATAACGCCGACAAGATCGACCATCGGGAAATTATGACCCTTGGCCAACATCTGCGTGCCGAGCAGAACCTCGGCTTTGCCCTGGCGAAAATCCTCAATAATACGTCCCAATTCACCTTTACGCCGGGTCGCATCACGATCAAGACGCAAAACCCTTGCCTCGGGGAAATGCTGCGCCAACCCCTCTTCCAGCTTCTGAATCCCGATACCCAAGGGGAAGAATCGTTTCCCACCACATTTTGGACAAATTTCCGGCACCGGCTGCTGGCCGCCGCAGTAGTGACAGACGAGAAGTTCCAGGCTTTTATGAAAAGTCTGATGCACCGAACAGAGACGGCACTCCGGCATATAACCGCAATTAAGACAATAAAGAGTTCGGGAAAAGCCGCGTTTATTGAGAAAAAGCATCACCTGACGCCCATTGGCAAAGACCGCCTTCATGCGCTCGAGCAGTCGGGTGCTGAAACCATCCCAGGCAAACATGTTTTTCTGATCTTTACCGAGATCGATAATTTCGACCGCTGGCATCGCTTTCTCATCAAGACGCTGAGGCAGGGAGAGAAGTTCGTAGCGCCCGGCTTGCGCCCCATGATAACTGATCAAGGCCGGTGTCGCCGAGCCTAGAACCACACAACAGCCAGTCATCTGCCCTCTAAGCAGAGCCAAATCCCGACCATTATAGGCAAATCCCGACTCCTGTTTGTACGAGGGTTCGTGCTCTTCATCAACCACGATAATTCCCGGTCGGGCCAGCGGCGCAAAAACCGCCGAACGTGCCCCGACGACAATTTGGGCCTTATCCGCAGCAATCCGACGCCACTGATCATAGCGCTCACCGGCATTTATACCACTATGCAAAACCGCAACCCGGGGGCCGAATTCATGAATCAGGCGATCGACCAGTTCAATCGTTAAGGCGATTTCCGGCACCAGATAGATGGCTCCTAAGCCCTGCCCGATAACCTCGGCAATCAATTTAATATAAATTTCAGTTTTGCCGCTGCCGGTTACTCCGTGCAGAAGATAGGGGGCAAACTTTTTCGGGACTAACGTGGAATTAATCCGAACAAAAATTTCTTCCTGAGCCGGGGTCAGGGTTACCGCTTGCCGGGGGATTGCCAGAGGCGCACTATCGTCCGACGACAAAGAGCGGAGTTTGGGAATTTCGGATGCTTTAAGCCAACCCCGATCCTGCCAACGGCGAAGCCAAGTCGAGCCGCCGCTAAAGGCGCTCAAAAACCGGCGGCGACTGAAAAATCCGCCCGCCGCAATAAAATCAAGCACCTGAAGACGTTTGTTTTTTTCAATCTTAGAGCTGGTCAGAGCCTCGATAATTGCGGCCTTGTCAACAATTTCATAGATCAGCTCAACCTGCGCTTTAACCAGTGGCGGCAAAAGTTGATCTTCACTAACCAACCAGCCCTGCTTGACCCAATTCGCAAGCCGGGCTTTCAGACGAGCCAAAGGCACCGGGACTGCAAGTTTTTTAGCCAACTCTTCAAGCGGCAGAGAACCGGCGGCACTCAACAAATTTAAAACCTCAGCAAGCAGCGGTGAGCGGGTTTTGGTTTTCTGATCAAGTGCCTTCTCCCCTAAACCCAGTAAACGGCGCTGACGATATTGCAAACCGCTCGGCAAAAGTGCATGCAGAGCTTCACCGAAGGGGGTCTGATAGTAGTGAGCGGCACGCTCGTAGAAAGCGAGATGGTCCTGATTAAAGAGCGGATCTTCATCAACCACGGCAGCCAGAGTTTGCAGAACAACCCCCTCTTTGAGAGGTGGACATTGCTCGCTCCAGCCAACCAGATAACCACTGGTCAAACGATTACGGAAAGGCGCCAGCACCCTTTTGCCGACCAAAAGACGAGCAATAATTGCGGAATCATCAACCCGGTAAGTAAAGGTCGTATTGAGGGGCAGATTAAATGCTACCTGAGCGTAGAGAGGTGAGGAAGAGGTCAACATGGGAACCATATATCATATCGACAACGATTTTTCATCTTTTCTGCATCCCGCCCAAATTGGCAGCTTTAAATTTGACATATGACTCCAATTGGAGTACGTTTAAAGCATGACTACTAAAATACAGGCACGAATAAGTGACTCACTCAAAGCTGAGGGAGAACTAATCCTAAAAAAATTAGGCATAACGACCACAGAACTTATGCGAATGACTTTTAGGCAGTTGGTCATGAAAAAAGGAATTCCTTTTGACGTGAATATCCCCAACCCAGAAACAATCGAATCTTTTGACGAAGCCAAAGACCCGCAAAAAATCACCCGCTATGCTGATGCCAAAGAGGCTATTGCAGATATGTGGAAAGATTAGAGATGCGCCAACCAGAATTTACCAACCGATTCAAGAAAGACCTGAAACGTCAACAAAAGAGAGGAAAGAAGCCCCATAAACTGGAATTCATAATTGACGAACTCTGCCGGGAAGGAGAGGCCCCAAAAAATTGTCGGCCGCACAATTTAAGTGGCGATTGGGTCGGGTACAAAGAATGCCATATCGAACCCGATTGGCTTTTAATTTATACCGTCAATGAAGAGACGGTCATATTTTATCGAACTGGTACACATTCAGATTTATTTATTTAACAGCAAAAAAAGGGCGGGATTTGAAATCCCGCCCTTTGGCGCATCGTACGAATTTGGTAGAGACAAGGCATGCCTTGTCTCTACGATAATAACGGCAATTACCGCTGCACCAGTTCAACAATCGTAATCGCGGCACCGCCGGCGGCGGCATCGGGATGAGAAAATTTGCTGACATAGGGTAATGTTTTAAGGATTTCATGGATTCCCTGGCGCAGGCGGCCGGTGCCGTGGCCGTGGACAATCTCAACCTGAAGTTGTTCGTCAACAATCGCCTGATCGATAAAAACGCTAAGCAGGTCGGCGGCTTCATCAACCCTTTTGCCGATCAAATTGAGTACCCGAGTCGCACCGGAAACCCCGAGGGCACCACGCCCCAAACCGGAACCGCCATCTTCGGCGGCAATATTTCTGATCTTGACCGAACTCTCTTTACCGGCTCCGAAACCGGTAGCCGGGAGATGTTGACTAATTTTATCCGGTGTCAACGTAACCCGCAGATTACCATCTAAAACCACAGTCAGACGCTGGCGCGAAGAGTCGATCGCAACAATTGTTGCCGCCTTGGTCTGACCGGCAACCTGAACCCGGTCACCAACCTCAAGTTTTTCATAATCAACTTTTACCGGGGCCCGAACCGGTTTTGGCAAAAGTCCGTAAACCTCGTCCCGAGCTTCGTTAAAAGCGTTGCGAAGCTTGCCGACTTTAACCTCCGGAAGCTCTTTTAATGCGGCTTTACCGGCATTTTTTAAGGCCGTTTCTAATTTATTCTTAACCGCCTCCAGCTCCGTAAGCCGAACTTTGAACTTTAATCGCGCCTCCTTAACCAGTAGGGCGACCTGCTCCCGGGCGCTGGTTTTAACCTTCTCTTTCTCGATCTCCAACTCAGCTATCAAGCGTTGCTGGCGATCACCCTCGATTCGCGCCTGCTGCTTTAAGTGAAGCAACTCTTTTTCATGATTGGCGGTGTGAGCCAGACGTTTTTCGAGTTGGGCCGCAAGATTTGTCGTCCGATTTTCACCCTCATCCAGAAGCGAGTGGGCGCGGTCGACCAACGCTTGCGAAAAACCTAAGTTACGGGCAATAAGTAAAGCATTACTCAGTCCCGGAACCCCATATTGAAGATGATAAAGCGGGCGAAAATTGGCCGGATCAAAAGCGACCGCGACACTACTGATCCCCTCCTCTTCATAAGCATAGGATTTAACGTCATTATAGTGTGTGGTCACCATAAAAATCGCCCGCCGCTCTTTGAGCTCGATCAACACCGCTTGAGCCAGTGCCGCCCCCTCTTTGGGATCGGTGCCGACGCCAAGTTCATCAAGCAAAATCAGGGAGCGCGCATCGGCCTCCGCCAAAATAGTCTTAACCGCCAACAGATGACCGGAAAAGGTGCTCAACGAGGCCGCCAGATTCTGTTCATCACCAATCGCTGCAAGCACCATTGAAAAAAGCGGCACCCGACTTTCAGGAGCAACCGGCAGCAACAGGCCGCAACGAGCCATCAAAGCGATCAGGCCCGTGGTTTTCAAACTTACGGTTTTCCCGCCGGTATTGGCTCCGGAGATCACCAGACCGCAACGGCCCGCCGGAAACTCAATATCGATGGGCACGACCGATAACACCCCCGAACCTGATGAAGCAATCAACAACGGATGGCGGGCACTTTTAAGCGCAAAACCGGCATCCCAGGACTCCAGCAAAACCGGAGCCGAGGCCTTAATCTGCTCGCCAAAAAGGGCTTTAGCCTGGAGTTGATCAAGAGCTAAAATTTTCTCCAGAGTCTCGATGATCAGAGGTGCGGTCTGGCGCAGACGATCACCAAGCATGCGCAAAATATTGATCTCTTCCTGTTTCTCTTCTTGGAGTAAAAGAGCAAGATTGTTATTTAGGGAGACACTCTCTAAAGGTTCGACAAAACAGGTCTGCCGGGTGCGGGAATGGTCGTGGATAATACCGGGAATGGCGCTGCGAAAATTAGTTCTTAGAGGGAGTACGTAACGCTGGTTGCGAATCGTAACCAAATTGTCTTGAATCAGGGGCTCAAATTCCGGATTGCTAAGGATTTCATTGAGCTGGGTGCTGATCTGCCGCCTTGATGAAGTAATCCGCCGACGAATATCCTTGAGCTCTAAGCTGGCGTTGTCGCGAATCTCCTCTTCTTCATTAATACAGCTCTTGATCAGACGTTTAAGCGGCGCAAACGAACCGATATCGGCAAAAACCGAAGCTACCGGCGTAAAAAGATCTGCGGCCCGCTCTGCGGCCTCGTCGCGGTAATCGCGCACCCGCTCTAAAGCGGCAAAAGTGTACACTATAACCAGCAGTTCGCGCGGCGGCAGCCAACTTTCGGGAAAACGAATCTCTTCAAGAAAAGGATTAAGATCCTCAACCCCGGCCAGCGGCACCGACCCGCACTCTCGAACCAAGACCATAAAGGCTGCGGTTCGGTGCAAATCCTCCCTAAGCCTTAAAATCTCGGTAGCCGGGGCCGGTCTTAAATCCAGAAGCAGAGCTTTTGCTGAAGCCGTACAAGCTTTTGCCGCGACCAGCGCCAGCACCCGATCAAGTTCAAGAATCCGCGCGGCCTGGCCCTCCGGCGTCAAAGGCGAAAAGTTTTCAACAATCATCAAAAATCCAATTATAATGCATTCGTAAAAAGCCATGAGATGGCTAAGTAAAAATTTCGATAGACAAGATGTTGAGTTTTTCCAGGCGCGAGACCATACATGTAGTATGTCGAGTGTCTGGAAAAACTCAACAACGCAGGATATCGGAACTTTTTACGACGCCAAAAGCCTGGCAACCATCACATTGACGGCTTTGCCATCTGCCCGACCGGCGATTTTCGGCATTACCACTTTCATGATCTTGCCCATATCTTTTTTGCTCGTGGCTTGAGTCTCGGCAATTGCCTCTTTAACCAATTTTTCGAGATCAGTTTCAGAGAGTGCTTCCGGCAGATAACCCTGCAAAACCTCAATCTCACTCATCTCTTTGGCCGCCAACTCTTCCCGCCCGCCTTTAGTAAACTGCTCGGCCGAATCGTGGCGCTGTTTAACCATGCGCGTGATGACCTGGAGAATATCCGCCTCTTCAAGCTCTTTCTGAGACTCAATCTGACGATTTTTCATCTCCGACATCAACATCCGCAAAACCCCTAAACGAACCTTCTCTTTCTTGCGCATCGCATCCTTAACCGACGCCCCAATATCATCTTTTAAACCCATAACAATAAATCCTCTTATCTGGTTTATGAATTAAATTGAGAAATACTCCGTACCTAAAAAACCGCACTTTCCCATTTATACGGAAAACAACCCCTATGTCAAACAATCACTTTAAATATCAATGTCTAAAAAGTTATGTGACATCTTTCTTTAATATTTACTTTGACATTTAATTAGAATGCTCTATAATTCAGCTAGGGCTTTATTAGAGAGCGCTAACTTACCAGGCTAACTCATATATATTAATTAATAAAACACAACTTCAAATGGGGGCCGCACTATGAAAGGAAAACTGTCGATTCTAATTTTATTCTTGCCGATACTCTTTATTTTAAGTGCATGCGTTCCCAACCCGGAGATGGATTTAGCGAGACAATATTACCAATCCGGAAAAGTGGAAGACGCCTACCATAAATACCAGGCAATTCTCAAAAAAGAGCCCAGTAATAAGGAAGCCTTAAACGCCCTCAACAAAATCAAAAAAACTCTTACCGAGCAGGCAATCAGCCAAGCCCAGCAGATCCATGAAAGCACTCCGACAGCCCAAGTGGAGCAATTACAAAAGGCTATCGCCATACTTACACGAGCTTACCCGTTTAACCCCCAAAGCCCGGCTTTAGGAGCAATCACTCAACGTTACAAAACCCAACTCAAGGAGCTACAGAAGACCAACCTGCTCAGAGCCGAACAGTTCAGGCTTGCATTAAGAGCCGGTCAATACAGCAAGGCCCGGCAAACCCTGACAGAGATTGAAAAAACCAACCCCACGTTTACGGGTATAAAAACTTTAAAGCAAGAGTATAGCACAAATTACGGCATTTTTCTTGAAAAAGAGATTGAGACGGCAGTAGAAAAAAACGACTTCAAAAAAGCCCACTTAGACCTTGCGGCTTGGCAAAGTCTCGGTTTGGCCAAAGATATCGGCCTCAAACTGCAAAACATAATCAGGATCGCGGAAGCCCGAAAGATCAAACATGAGGTCGACACCTTATTAACCCACAATCAGTTCTATACGGCCTACCTGGTTATTCTCGCCAATGGGTATAGTCAGGAACTGGCCCACGAAATCGATAACATTCGGACTGCAGGCTCCTGGTTTTACCTGCAACAGGCCTCAAAAAGACTGGCCCAAGGCGACATAAGCCGAGCCTACATTGAGGCGGTCAAAGGCTATGAACTGGATCGAGAAAACTCGGAGATATTTGATCTGCATCGGGATACTCGTGACCAGATTTTACAACAGTTGCAGAGATATATCGCGATACCACTTTTTGGTGCTCCCAAAGACCAGCCGGATCTCGGCCCTCAACTCTCAGACGCCTTGATAAGCTATCTTTTTCGGATACTGCCTTACGGCATTAATATTGTCGAAAGAGAAAAAATCGACCTGCTTCTCGAAGAGCAGAAACGTGAATACAAAAAAGTCGGTAATCTTCTCAATGTCGATATGATTATCACCGGCAATATCTCTCTTTTGAACATTGATCGTCAAGAGAGCAACCACATGGTTACAATCAAAGCCAAAACCGGTGAAAAAACTATCTCCAACCCTGAATTTGAAGCTTGGTTAAGGCTTCCGCTTACTTCACGAGGAAACACCCAACAACCTCGCAAACTACTGGCAATGCCTACCTATCAAAACTTCACCTACAGAAAAGGAACCGTAACCTTAAAAGGGTTCACCAGTGTTTCACTACGAATTTTCGGTACCAGTAAAGGAGCTGTTACTTATGCTCAGGAGTTCAATGCCAACTACTCGATCAGCGATGATTTTCAAGACGAAGTTCAGCTCGCCAACGTTGAGAGCGACCCTCTTAACCTTCCTTCCGATACGGAAATTCGCGAGAAACTGCGCAACAAGGTAATTAAGCAGATTGCCGGGGTCATCGGTAAGCAGTTTGACAAAAGAGAAAAAAGTTTTTTACAGGATGCAAAATATCATTTAAGTCGCCACGAAAATGAAAAAGCTTTGCAGAAACTGGCTCAAGGCTTTTTATACTGCATAAAAGCCAAGGTCAAAACCGACGATCCAGATTTCAGTGCTATTCGGGATAAAATCATCACACTGACGGAGACCGGCTTCCTTGATGAAGAGAAACCACAATCAACCCCGAAAAGCTTGGCCAACGACTAAACCGCAGAATGAAGGAGAATTCCAATGTCACGATTTATCCTGCTTTTGAGTCTAGTTTTTCTCACCGTCTCTTGTGCCGGTGATCCTGATCCTGAGCCTGTTTCTGCGCCAACCTCTCTTAAAGCACCTTATACCCTCGATAAAGTTGCCGCCAAACCTCTGCCCGAACAATATATAGCCCCGATTCTGGCCATGGATCAACGCGTTACCGAAGTTCTGTTCTATGTCAACCATCGCCAGCAACGCTTTCCATCGGGTCAGGTACGCGTCACGTTCAACCTCTACAATGCCAATCCCGAACAGGATGAATGGGTCGACTGGAAAATGGTCTATTACGACATCAATAACGACCGCATTGAAGAGACCGACTGGGAGACCACTCTGTTCGCCCGGCAGATTATAAAAACCATTAAATCGAATAGTATCAGACCCGATGTCACCAACTATTCCGTAATCGTTAAGACCTCGCCCCGAACCGATCTAACGAAAACTAAAAAGCTGGGTTATGTCCGCGAGATGGAAGAAAAGAGAGCGGCCGAAGAGCTGGCCGAGCGCGAAGCCGAAGCAAAAAAAATGATGGCTGAACAAGGCACTGGACAACAACCGGGCGCCATGCGGGTACAAGCCAACCCAGCCGCCGCCAGCATTAATAATGCCAGCAATACAATTGGCGCCATCGGCAACACTTTCCAGCAGGCGACCCAGGCCACCCAAGCGGCGGCAGGCTTCCAGCAGACAATTAAGGCGATCCAACTGCTTCAGTAATTTACGTTTCCGTTTCCGTTTTTAGAGTCCATACATCTATCCGCTATAATGGAGGAGATTTGCTAATGAGGATTATATTGCTCAGAAGTTTAATGTTCTTGCTGATTATCCTGGCGGGATGCCAAAGTGTCGAACCGCCGCCCCCACCGGCAGAAAAACCGTCAGAATCTTACCCCAAATTTTTTCAACCCGTCGGTGAAGATTCACAAATCCCTAAACAAAAACTCCAAGAAACTTCTCAACGCTATGGCGGAGCCCTCAACAGTGTAGTTGCACCCCCGAATTTGGATCAACAGTCGCTTACAGCACCCCATGAAACCGGTATGCCAACTCAACTTTCCCTGGTATTGGGACCGCTGACCAACGAAAATATGGGCTCAGACAACCCGAACGCAAACCAGAGCCTGCGCGAAACCATTGCTCATGAGTTCACCGCAAATCACGATCTCATACTTGTCGATGCTCCCGAAGAACGCTATAAAAATGATTCTCCAAGACCGGATCTGGCCAGTCGCGGTATCCGTTATGTAGTCAAAGGAGTAGTCAGCCACAGTCAGAAATCAGGCAATACAACCGTTTTTCTCCGCGCGGTTTACACTACCAACGGGAAAGTCAAGGCCGTCGCTTCCGGGCGTCATCAAGAAGATGACCAAGCCGCCGGGGAAGCGGCTCGGAGTCTGTTAAAAAAACTGGAGGATTGATTAATGCGCAAACCATTTAAACTAGTTCTGTTTGTCTTAAGCTCTCTGTTACTGTCGACAGGCTGTACTACCGGCCGCGATAAAAATGCGGATATGGATTTAAGCAACCGGCCGACCCGCAGTCAAATCCGCCAAATCACAGCCCTGCCTCTGGAAATCTATGCCGATACAATTACGGTGCAGCAGTTTCGTCGAGTCTGCGACGTCATGGCTCGGAACCTGGTACTCCAGTCCTTTGTCACCCACGCCTCGCGACCACCGGTAGTAACCATCCGCAAACTCGAAAATAAAGCTGATATAGAGATTGATGAAAGCATTTTCCAGCAAACCATCCGAGTCAAACTCATTGAAAATTCGCGCGGCCTAATCCTCTTTCGTGATGATGCTTCATATCGAGATATTATCGTCGAAAAAGCACGCCAGAATTCCGGAGAGATACAAGTCACCCTGACCGATTCAATGGTTGAAACCCGAACTGTAGACCGGATTCGGGAACGGGAATTTGACGGCGGCAGCTTAAGCGCTTCATTCGGTAAAAATGAAGGAGCAAAGAATATCGAACACGAACGCAAAGTCGAAATGATGCAAGAGGCCACGGTTAAATCCAAAGTCGCAGCGGCCGACTATTTTTTGCGAGGTATTATCTACCAAATCAACGAACGCCATGCCCATCGCCCGGAAGAGGGCATGAGCTATTTTCAGTACCAGTTTCGTGTCGTCGATGCCCGCAGCGGCATTATTGTCTGGGAAAAAATGTTGAGCAACAAGATGGAAGGAAGCTACTCCATCCCCACCGGAGGCGCCCTTAATGATGACCAAGGCGTCGCTCCCGCAGGCTGGCCTACCGGCCAGGGAACCATCGGCAAAGTGCAACCCAATCCGGGCGCTGCCGCAGCCCCGGATCCCGGAACCTTTAATCCCCAACCGGCAACGCAAGCCCAACCTGGCGCTCAGGAACAACCGGTCAACCCCTTTCAGAATCAATAAGAAACACCATCTCACTTGATTAAAACCCAAACAAGAGCCGGAGGGAGATAGCATGTTTCCCGTTTCATTTCCGAAAAAATTTATTGGCAAACGATATTTCCGACTTTCGGATCTCTTCATCCTCCTGCTTACCGCTACTCTCTTATTCAGTTCAGTGACCTTATCCTGGGGCGCTTCCCCACCCCCACCTAATACTCTATTTTTC
>JAGGWR010000326.1 GCA_021163445.1 Candidatus Tharpella aukensis | reverse complement strand
CGTGGATGGAGTATGAGCCGGTTGCGCCAAGCTATACTCATTTCAGCTATGTTCCCTACTTTTTCACGAATGTTAATTGTTGGACCGGTTTGGCTTTGGCGAATTACAATAATGTAAGCAATGATGTTAAGATCGATTACTATGCTGCTAATGGCCACTCTTTAGGAAGTGCATATAAGAATATAGCAGCTTATGGGCAGGGACTTGTCGTGGTCGCCGCTGACGGTTCTGAAGGATGGGCTAAGATCTCTTCAACGAATCCGCTCAAAGGACTGGCTTTGATCGGAGATCCTGATTCGGGAACCATGTATGATATTGATATAAAAGACACCCTGCACCGGAAATTTCTCTTTTCCCAGCTCGCCTCCAATTGGGATTGGAACTCTATAGTTATGGTCTGCAACCCTAACAATAGTGTAGCAAGTATCACTTTTAAATATTATGATAGTAATGGAACTAATACGGCTTCGGCCACCCGTACAATAGATAGAAATGGCAGTTTGAAATATGCTGTATACACTCTTTTTCATTTCGATTTTACGGACGGAACCATGGTGCTTGAATCGGATCAGCCGGTAACCGCTTTTCTGCTTTATGATAATGACTCACAAAACTGGAAAGCCGGCTTGAGTGCGGTTCCTGTTAATTAAGCTTTTTGCAACCGGTTTCCAAGACTTGCACCGGTTGCAAAAAAAGAGCTCTTGTATTAAAGGAACTACAGCGAATGATATGATTGTCTGGAGATTTGTGACGCGATGGCGAAAATTGTTATAGCCTGCAACAAACTGCCGCTTGCGGCCTTTATCGAGACGGCGCTTAATCGTTGTTTAGTAGATTGTCAAATTGCGGTTGATGCGGCTCAGTTGCTGACGTTGGTAACTGAGTTAAAGCCTGATGCTCTGCTTTTTGAGGCTGAATTTCCGACTTTGGCAGAGAGTTCCGCACTGCTTGGGAATTTGCGTACTGAAAGCCCGCAAATTCCGATTGTCGGAATTTTTGCACCCTTTGTCGAGATTCAGGGTGATATCGGGCCCGGCTTTTCTCCTGAAAATGTTTTGCGACTGCCCTTTGGTGAAGATGAATTATCTGAAAAACTCCAGCAGGTCGCTGGACTTGAGATGAAAAAGAGAACCGCGCCGCTAGAGAAGAAAGGGGAAGAAGAGATGGATAAACCGCAATCGAATCTGGTTGAAACAGTTGAACTTGTTGATATTGTTGAGGAAGGACTACCGCTTGATGGACTTCCTCAATTTACTGCAGGAGAGAGTTCTGAAGTTTTTCAGGAGGCTGGTTCCAATCCGGCAGGTGTCGACACCCTGGAACCAGCCGGAGAACTTGCGGAGGAATTTGAACTCGACGATTTTGGTGATACCCTGGATGATCTTGAGTCAACTTTTGCAGAGCCTGCAGAGGTCGCTTCTGATGCAGTTGTCGAAAGTGATGTAGAGACTGAGTTCAATAAACCCGAGCCGGAACTTGAGGTTGAGAGCGAAGTTAAAGAAACTTTATCAGAGTTGATTGACGGGGATACAGATGCTCTGCTTGCTGACGATGATTTTGCGGAGGTCAAAATACCCGAGAGTTCTGAAGCTCACGACCCGGTTCTGGCTGAACTTAAAAGTGCTGGTTTGACAGCGGAAGATGAAATAGTTGAAGCCTCGGCGAGTGAAATTGTTTCTCCACTTTCCCCGGAATCTAAAGAGGAAAATGATTTTGTCGAAGAAGAGCTAAGTGATATCGATGATCTTTCAGGTGAAATCTCGATCGAAGAAGATGCTGCTGCTGCTGCTGCGGCGGGGAGTCTGGCTGAGGTTGGAGCCGAAGAGTCTGAAATAGGGGGAGCCGACCAGGATGAAGAGGTTGAGTTTTCCGAGATGGTTCTTCCTGAAGTGGCCGTTGATCCCGAAGAGTCGTTTCTCCAAACCCCTGTTCCGAAAGCGGCTGAGGCTCCGGAGGCAGCAGCCGCCTCTGAGGAGATCTTTACGGCTGAATCTCCGGATGCCGAAATTGAATTACCGGAAGATTACTTGATTGACGAAGAGCTTTCAGTAGCCGGAGTCGATACCGATATAGGATCTCAACCTGAAACTGAACCTGTGGCCCGAGCAATCTCTACACCACCTCCATTGAAGTTGAAAACGGAGGAACCGGAAGTTTGTGAACAGATCTCACCGGATTTTTCCCGGCAGATTGAGAGTATGACTCAGGAGTGGAGTAAACAGCTGCTCAATACTACTTATGCCAGTATGGATAAAATGATCAAAGCTATCGGCGATCTTGCTCCGACAATTGTTGATCAGGTTGCCCGAGAGGTAATCCCGCCGTTAGCTGAAAAAGTTATTAAAGCCGAGATCGCTCGCCTCGAAGAGAAATTGGAGCGTGAGGAAGAGCAGGAAGATTCTAATTCCTGACCCGGTAGCCGGAACCAAAGAGGTTTTTTAATTAGATTTGAGAACTCCGCGAACTTTGCTTCGCTCTCTTTAATGGGGTCAAATCTTGACAATGGCTATTGGCCACACTTCGGTTTGTCCGATTATATCGATACGCCATCGTCAAGAAATGACCCCGCCCGAGATATAGTGAGGTTTTAGTTGCGGTTTTTGTTCGATCTGTCTCGGCCGGGGGTATTTCCTGACATTTGGCGGCCGTAAGGTTTTTTAACTATTTAAAAGATAAACTGCAACTATATTAACAAGGAAACCGTAAGCATGACCGAAAACTCCAAAAATCAACCGCAACAACTTGATAAAAATTACGATCCTCTTAAAATTGAGGACAAATGGTATAAATTCTGGGAAGAGAGTCACTGTTTTGAGGCCGATCCGGCAGCTGATGGTGAGCCTTTTTCGATGGTTATTCCTCCCCCCAATGTCACCGGTTCACTGCACATGGGGCACGCCTTGAATAATATTATTCAGGATATTTTAGCTCGTTACCAGCGTCAACAGGGCCGCAATGTTTTGTGGATGCCGGGTACCGATCATGCCGGTATCGCGACGCAAAATGTAGTCGAGCGCCAATTAGCGGCCGAGGGACTCGGACGCCATGATATCGGTCGGGAAAAGTTTATCGAAAGGGTCTGGCAGTGGCGTGAAGAGTCGGGCGGTACGATTATCAACCAACTAAAACGTCTCGGCTCATCCTGTGATTGGCGCCGGGAACGTTTTACGATGGATGAGGGGCTCTCCAAGGCGGTACGCGAGGTTTTTGTCACCCTCTATGAAGATGGGCTGATTTATCAGGGTGACTATATTATCAACTGGTGTCCTCGTTGTCATACGGCCCTCTCCGATCTGGAAGTTGAATTTGAGGAGCATGATAACGGCAAACTTTGGGATCTTGAGTATCCGCTGGCCGATGGCGGTGGCTCGATTATTGTTTCAACAACCCGGCCGGAAACCATGCTTGGTGATACTGCGGTTGCAGTTAATGGTGAAGATGAACGTTACCGTCACCTGATTGGTAAAGAGGTTCTGCTGCCGCTGATGAATCGGCGGATACCGATTATTGCGGACGACTACGTTGATCGTGAGTTCGGTTCTGGAGCGGTCAAGATAACTCCGGCTCACGATGCCAATGACTTTGAAGTCGGTTTGCGCCATAAGCTTGAAATAAT
>JAGGWR010000070.1 GCA_021163445.1 Candidatus Tharpella aukensis | reverse complement strand
TGATGATCCGGGAGCTATCCATCTCTTTCTGTTTTTGCTGTTGCTGCATCTCTTTGATCTTTTCAACCATCTCGGACAAGGCCTGACGCATGGCATCCGGAAAAATGGTCATCGCTTCTTCCAGACTGTTGGCTTCTAAAGAGGCTTGCAACGGCACTGGCCCTTCCGGCGACATCAACTGGGTGTGGCCGACATAGATCGCCGTACGATCCTGGTCTTCGCTGCCGTCCAGGTTGATGGGTGTCAGCACCTTGATCGATGCGACCTTAAGATCAGTTATCGTCTCTTCACGATAGAGATGGTCAGTATCAGCCACAAATTCGGGCATTTGTCCGGGATCATTCGCACTCATTTTAAAATCTCCAATATTATCAGGTTAAAGTTGAAAATCGCTTATAGCAAATAAGAGAGGATCGTGTCACTTAAAAACATACCTTTGTCGGTGATCCAGAGATTATTCTCATCCCAATCGAGCAATTCATCGTCACGTAACTTTTGCGCTCGAGGCATTATGGCATCAACTGTTTGCGAACCATACTCCTCTCTCAAACCCGCAAGGTCGACCCCTTGACGAAGCCTTAAACCCATCATCAGGGATTCGATAAAAGAGGTTTTAAGATCAATAATCTCTTTTTCAAACCAGCGCTCGGGCCGAAGTTCGGAACTGCTGCCTCCGGTAGGCGACGAGGCGTTAAGCTGTTCAAGCCGCTGCATATAGACGAAAGGGTCAGGCATGTTACAATAGCGTTCGGCCCAATGCTCGGAATCTTTACGGCAGCGCCAGCCCCCGCAAGCGCCGGCTCCAAGCCCTAAATAATCGTGAAGCTGCCAGTAGGCTAAATTATGCCGGGCCTGAACCTGAGGGTGGCGGGCAAAATTGGAGATTTCATAGCGATGAAGACCGACATTTTCAAGACCCTCTTCAACTAATTGCATCATCTCGGCTTGAACATCATCAGCCACCACCGACAATTTTCCGGAAGCAACTTCTTGCGCCAAGCGGGTTCCCGGTTCCAGAGAGAGGGAGTAAGCCGAAACATGTTCCGGCGCCAAAGATGCAAGTTTCTGCAAATCTTGATTCAGAACGACACGACTCTGCCCGGGCCAGGCATAGATCAAATCAAGGCTAAGGTTATCAATCCCCTCACTGCGTAAAATATCGACTGCCTTTTCAACCATCAATCCGTCATGGCGCCGACCGAGAAGCTGCAATCCTTCAGGAGCAAAGGACTGCGCGCCAAGACTGATGCGATTGATCCCGGCGGCCCGGTAACCGATAATTTTTTCCCGGCTGATATCGGCTGGATTAGCCTCAAGAGTTACTTCAGGCTCAGAAACAAAACCAAGTCGCTGAGCCAACATATCAATGATTCGGGCATAAAAAGAAGGAGAAAAAAGGGAGGGCGTCCCGCCTCCGAAATAGAGGGTGACCAGAGGCAGAAAGGCTTGCGGCCAGCTCTTTAGACGATATTGAAACTCAGCCTCAAGAGCGGCCAGATAAGCCTTTTCCGGAACCGTGTCAACCGCCACCGAGGCAAAAGCACAATAATGGCAACGAGAACGGCAAAAAGGAATATGAATATAAAGATGACCAGCTGGTTGGAGAGAAATCAGGGATTGGAACCCTTCTCTTCAATATTAAGAGCCACTTCATAACCGAGGCGCCGGGAGATTTCGGCTGCGGCCTGTTTAACTGCGGGTGCAATCGTCTCCTTGATAGATGCGTCGGTCAAACGAAAAGAGGGGCCGGAAACACTAATACCGGCTACCACTCTTTTGGTATAGTCACGAATTGCCGCGCCGACACATTTGACATCATGATCATACTCTTCATCATCAACGGCATAACCCTGTTCCTGGATTAGCTCCAATTCTTTGAAAAAGAGATCTTTGTCGCGAATCGATTTCGGGGTACAGGCTTCCCACTCTTTAACCGGCGGCAAAATTTTCTCTAATTCGCCGGTGTTCATCGAGGCGACCTGAGCTTTACCGATAGCTGAGCACCAGACTGGCAACTGCGAACCGACGCGGGAAACCACCCGAACCGCCTGATCAGACTCGACAACATCAAGGTAGACAACATTATGGTTACGAATAACCCCGACATAAGCATTTTCCCGTAAATCTTTGCACAACTTTTCCATCACCGGATGGGCTTGACGCAAAACTCCCATCTGCCGAATAAAGGTCTGGCCCAGTTCCAGACTTTTAATCCCTAAACGGTAGTTTTCGGTTATCTTGTTCTGCTCGATATAGCCTTTTTCCTCTAGGGTTGCCAGTAACCGGAAAACATTATTTTTATGAAGTTTAAGACGTTTACTTAGTTCGGTTACGCCAAGCTCATCAACATCGCCGCTAAACTCTTCAAGCAGGGTTAAAGCATGAACTACTGCCTGGATAATATAGTTTGATTTCTCTCTCTTAACCATAATGCACATCCCCATAAAAATATGATAAAACAGCAGCCGGGCAAGCAAGCGACTACTTCAGTTACAGACAAACAGCACATTAACAGTGCTAACATGAGCTATTTCATATAGCTTAGGAAAAAGCTCTTGTCAAGATTTTTATGGGGCTTAACAGAACATTTTTTTAGTCATTTTAAAACAATCAAACATAAAAAAACATCAATAAACACTTGCCAACCTAACGGCAAGTGCGAGTGCTGCATCCATACTTCGGCTGCTGGCAACAAATTTATCAGAAATATCAAACGCCGTACCATGATCAGCGGAAGTTCTGATAAAAGGGAGGCCTATAGAAAGATTGACACCATCATCAAAATAGAGCATTTTAAAAGGCACCAGGCCTTGATCATGATAGAGTGCGACCAGGGCCGCATACCGACCGTTAAGAGCCTGATGAAAAAGCACATCAGCAGGTACAGGCCCCTCAACCGCGACACCAAGCTTATGTAAACGGGTCAGAGCAGGCCGCAAAATGCGCTCCTCTTCATCGCCAAAGGCTCCCCCTTCGCCGGCATGAGGATTCAGGGCGGCTAAACCGATAGTTCCAGACAGATTAATCTTCTGCATAAAGTCATGCAACATTAAAATCTGTTCCAGGACAAGATCAATTGTCAAAACCTCCGGCACCCGGGCCAGAGATAGGTGAGTCGTCGCCAACAGAACCTTCAAACGTTCACCCCAAAATACCATACCGACCTTCGAACTCCCGCTCAATTCGCGCAAAAATTCAGTATGGCCGGGATATTGATGGCCTGCCAGATGCCAGGCATGCTTAGAGATCGGTGCGGTCACCAGAGCCTGACAAATCCCTTTTTGCACCAACTCGACTCCACACTTGACATAATTAAATGAGGCATCACCGAAAACCGCATAATCACGCCCCAAAACCAGTTGCGGCAGAGCTTCGGCAAGAGGATTGCAAACCCGGATCGCCCTCGCAGCAATCTCTGACGGCCAATCATCAACCCCGACCGCCGCACCTCTTTCGACAAAAACCAGTGATCTTGCCACCCCGCCAATCGCTTTTGCAACCCGCCGCAACCAAGCCGCCTCACCGACCACCACGACCTCTCTACGCAAGCCCTCATCCATCTGCACAAGAGAGCGCACTGTCACTTCTGGACCGACACCCGCCGGATCCCCCATCGAAACCGCCAATCTAACCATATTTATTCTCCCATAAGCATAATAAACTCACACCCCAAGTACACTTCCTTCGAGACGTAAAAAATACGGGATGGCTAAGTAAAAATTTCGATAGACAAGTAGTTGTGGTTTTCCAGGCGCGAGACCATACAAATAGTATGTCGAGTGTCTGGAAAAACACAACAACGCAGGATATCGGAACTTTTTACAACGCCATCAAACATATCTTGCATCATCAAACTAAATAGAGTAATGGGGGTGCCCGGAAAAAAACAAACCTGAACCATTTTCCCCAACTTACATTAAAAGAGGTATTTAACATGGAAATGGAACTTACCACCCCTCAACCACGGATACGCACTTTTCTTGAAATGGTCAAGTTTTCTCATACTATTTTTGCCTTGCCTTTCGCCCTGATGGCAGCATTGCTGGCCGCCGACGGACTGCCCTCGATCTGGAAAGTATTATGGATCATTATTGCTATGGCCGGAGCCCGCACCGGAGCCATGGGGGCCAACCGCCTGCTTGATACAGAGATCGACGCCCGCAACCCCCGCACCAAAGACCGTGCCCTGCCTGCCGGATTAATTGACGCCAAACAGGTGCTTCTACTGACCTGCTTAAGTTATTTGATCTTTATTTTTGCGGCGGCCATGCTCAACTCTTTCTGCCTGCTCCTGGCCCCCTACATTATTATGATGTTAACTGCCTACTCGGTGGCCAAACGCTATACCATCTACACCCACTATGTTCTCGGTTTCTGCCTCGGACTGGCTCCGATCGGAGCCTGGATTGCAGTTACCGGCTCACTCGCCCTGACCCCGCTGGTATTAGGCTTTGCCGTCGGCTGCTGGGTCAGTGGTTTCGACCTGCTCTACTCCCTGCAAGATATCGAATTTGACCTGGGAGAGGGACTCCACTCAATTCCTGCAACCATCGGCATTGAACAGACTTTAACTCTGGCCCGCAAACTCCACTTAGGCATGCTCGGCGCCCTCTTTTTTATCTACCTGATCACCCCCTCGCTGGGTTGGCTCTTTCTTTTAGCTCTTTTGGCGGTTGCCACAATGCTGCATTATGAACATGAACTCTTAAGTCCGACTGATCTGACAAAAATCGACACTGCCTTTTTCACAGTTAACGGTTATATCAGCATCACTATTTTTGTAGTTTCCGCCTTAGATATTTTTGCTGGCTAAACAAAATAAATCAATCCAACCAGGAGAACATTCATGCCTCAAATTGAAGCATTTAAAGGAACTTATTACAACCCGGAAATTATTGACAATCTTGCAAACGTCACAGCCCCCCCTTATGATGTTATTAACGGCGCCTGCAAAAGCAAACTTCTCGCCGACAGCCCCTATAATGTTATCCGCCTGATTCTTGGTAAATCGGCCCAGGAGATGGGCGGCAGTCGGCCGCAAAGCGAGTTTCAAGAAGCGGCTTCGACCTTTAACCAATGGCTTAGCAAAAAAATCCTGATCAACGACCAGGAACCCGCACTCTACGACCTTGAGGAGGAGTTCGAGGCAGTCGGCAAACGTTATTGTCGGCGCGGTTTTATCGGTATACTGAAACTCGAAGGGGAGAAAAATACCGTCCGTCCGCATGAAAAAACGATGAGTGCCCCCAAAGAAGATCGTTTGGAATTAACTCGCCATTGCCGGGCTAATTTCAGTCAAATATTCACTCTTTATGAGGACTCAAAGAACACAGTTGAAGATGCTTTAGCTAAAGCCCGTCAATCTGAAACAATGCTCACATTCACCGAAGACGGCATCACCCGCCGCCTCTGGCGAATAACCGACACTAAAGCTATTGCTGCGGCCCAAACCCACCTCAAGGATCGAGAAATTTTTATTGCTGATGGCCATCATCGCTACGAAACCGCCCTCCTCTACCAGCAGGAGAGAAAAAAGGCCGCTCCAGATACTGGAGAGAACCAACCTTGGGATTACGTCATGAGCTACTTCTCAAGCATGTCGGATCCGGGCTTGGCGATCCTGCCAACCCATCGCCTGCTCTCAAATTTCCCAACCCCGGATGCGGTCGAACTGAAAAAACGACTAGCCGCATATTTCACGATTGAAAAATGCACTGCCGACAACGACCGGGCTCAGGATCTCCTGGATCAATTGAAAAAAAGTGGCGACAACTCAAGTTTTATTTTTCTCGCCGACAATATCGCCGAACCTTTGCTCTTGACCCTGAAAAGAGATGCCGCCGCCGAGATTCTCGACAAACTCCCAACCTCCCTCGCCGCTCTTGATGTTTCAGTTCTCCAGCAACTGGTTTTTTGCCATATTCTGAACATCAGTTCAGCCGACATGGAACAGCAGCGCTACACCCGTTACACCCAGGACGCCGCAACCGCCATTAATGCCGTCCGCACCGGTGAAGCGCAGATTGCAGTATTGCTCAAATCAACCAAAATAGAACAGGTCAGAGAGGTTGCCCTCCAAGGTGAAAAAATGCCGCAAAAATCAACTTTTTTCTTCCCCAAACTGGCCACTGGAATTTTGATCAATCGTCTCAATTAAGTTATTTAATGACAACCACGATTGAAAAGCCACCGCACTATGATCTTGAGATAGAGCAGCCCAAAACCGGTTACCGGTACAACCAGGATCCCTTTATCCTGACCCAATTCATTTATCAACACCGAGAGCTTTGGCGGGCTCAGATCTTTGGCGAATGCCTCGATCTAGGCACCGGCGTCGGCATCATACCGCTGCTTATGGCCCGCGATTTTCCGACCGCCCGCTTTACCAGTATTGAGATCCAAAGTGAGTTGTCGGCATTAGCAAGCGCCAATCTCATGCGCAACAAATTAAGTGACCGGATAGAGATAATTACCGCAGACTACCGTGATTTAAGCAAAGAAACAGCCCTTAAAGGTCGATTTAAAATGGTCGTCTGTAACCCCCCATACTATCCGGTAGACGACGGCCGCCTCAATCATTGCCTGCAAAAGCGCCTGGCCCGCCATGAACTGGCCGGCAACCTTGAAAATCTGACCCAGGCTGCAGCCCGGTTCCTGGCCCCAAAAGGACTCTTTATTCTAATTTTCCCAGCTGAACGTCTGGTCGAACTCATAACTCACCTTAAAACTGTAAAGCTTGAGCCCAAACACCTCCGGTTTATCCATCCACATAACTCCGACAGAGCCGGAATGCTGGTCCTTGCGGCCCGCAAAAACGGGGCTCCGGGCATCATCATTGAAAATCCGCTGATGATTTAACCTTTTTTTTTGACAGCCTCGCTAATTTACGCTATAGATAGCGGTTCTTGATAATCACTTGCATCAGATCAACTAACCAGCAACCTTAAACCATGAGATAAATCCCTCCCAAACATGTCTTCTTTCACTCATATCAATCAGGTCTTTGCGCTCATCGAAGCTGAGCTCAAAGAGACCGAAGCCGCTTTCTCCCGCTATCTGGTATCAGATATTGCCCTGATTCCCAAGATCGGCGAACACATTATCTTAAGTGGCGGCAAGCGTCTGCGCCCGGCCCTGCTTATCCTGACCAGCGGTATGCTGGGTGGCGAGCGCAGGAGCGGAACCCAGCTGGCGGCAGCCATCGAATTTATCCACACCGCAACCCTGCTCCATGACGATGTTGTCGATGAAGCCGATATGCGGCGCGGTCTGGCGGCAGCCAACACAATCTGGGGTAACGAGGCCTCAGTTTTAGTCGGCGACTTCCTTTTCGCTATGGCCTTTGATCTGGCCGTTGACCAGGGATCATTGGCAACCCTTAAATCTTTGTCGACGGCAACCAAAAGACTGGCTGAAGGCGAAATTCTTGAACTCATGAAAACTGCCGATGTCACCACCACTGAAGCTGATTACATTAAAATAATTGATGGTAAAACTGCCATCTTGATGGCCAGCGCCAGTGAAATCGGAGCCATTATAGCTGGGGCTGAACCGGATATCCAAATAAAGATGAAAGAGTTCGGCAACTGCCTCGGAATCGCTTTTCAAATGATTGACGACATCCTTGATTACACCTCCTGCGAAGAAGATCTGGGCAAAACTATCGGCATTGATCTTGAGGAGGGAAAAGTCACCCTGCCTCTGATTCACACGCTGCAACAAGCCAGTTTTGAAGAGCAGGAGAGGATCAAGGAGATAATCAGCGCCGACTATGTCAGCCCCCAAGACTTTGATTTTGTCCACACTCTTATGAAAAACTACCAAAGTCTTGAGTTCACCAGCCGCAAAGCCGACAGCTACCTGGAAAAAGCCCACACTATTTTAAATGAACTTCCACCATCGCCGGAAAGAGAAGCCCTGCATTTTATTACCGACTACGTACTGAGCCGGGATCGTTAAAATTTCTAAGTTTTTCATTTTTTATTGAGCAATTATTTAAAATTTTCAGACTAACAATTTAAGGAGAAATTAAAGATGTCAGACAATGTTGAGATGGTTACCGATGATAGTTTCGCCGAGTTGCTTGTAAGTTCAAAAATCCCTGTCTTGATCGATTTTTACGCCACTTGGTGCGGCCCCTGTGCGTCAATCACCCCGATTCTTGACGAATTTGCCGGAGAGAACAGCGACAAAATCAAGGTCGTCAAAATTAATGTTGATGAAAATCCGAAGACCCCAGCCAAATACGGCGTGCGGGGCATCCCGACAATAATTCTTTTTAATCAGGGCAAAGAGGTTGATAAGGTTGTTGGTTTAACCTCCAAAGATAATTTTGAAAAAATGCTGGCCGGAGTTTGATTTAAACAACCACTTAAAACTCAACTTTTAAAACAACTCGCTTGGAGCGAAAATCCATGTTCAGATTTTTCACTCGTAAACCACTTCACAACTGTCTAATTACGTTCTGCTTAACTCTCTTTATCGCCGCTCTGTTTACAGGTTGCGGCGATAGCGGGCCGAAAAAAGCCAAAGTGCCAAAAGTCGTCCCCGATTTTTCCCTGACTTCGCTTGATGGTCAACCTCTGACCCGCGACAGTCTTAAAGGAAAAGTCGTGTTACTCGATTTCTGGGCGACCTGGTGTGCTCCCTGCAGGGCTGCAATCCCGCACTTGGTTACGCTTTATAAAACCTATAAAGACCAAGGTTTGGAAGTGATCGGCGTAAGTCTTGATCAAGGTGACCAGTCTGACGTGGAAGAGTTTGTCAAACGCAACAACATCCCCTACCCGATTGCTATGGGCACCAACAACCCGATCACCAAAGATTTAGGCAACGTCAGCTCCCTGCCGACCATAATTTTACTCAGCAAGCAGCCATCTATTGAGTTTAAAGTCGTCGGTTTCAACGCAGAAATCGCCGGCAAACTGGAAAACAAAATAAAAGAACTCCTGGCCAAATAACACCACATCACCATTTTCCCCGGCTTACGGCTGGACAGGTAGAAAAGATATGACCCAAGACCTCCTCCTTGAAATCGGCACCGAAGAGATTCCGGCCGGGTTTTTAAGCAAAGCTTTTATCGACATGAAAACTCAAGCGCAAAAGATGCTCACTCGGCTGCGCCTTGATCATGGCGAAATCACTATAATGGCAACGCCTCGGCGCCTCACCCTCCAGGTTGCATCTCTGGCGGCAGCGCAGGAAGATCGTGTAGTTGAAAATATGGGCCCCGCCAAGCGCATCGCTTTTGACGAAAACGGCCAACCAAGTAAAGCCGGTATCGGGTTTGCTCGGGGGCAAAAAGTCAAACCGGAAGAGCTTGAGGTGGTGAGTACCGAAAAAGGTGAATATGTTTGTGTCCGTAAGCGGGAAACCGGCGAAAAGACGACAAAACTTTTGGCCGAAGCCCTGCCCGCCTACATTATGAGTATCCCTTTCCGCAAATCTATGCGCTGGCAAAATCTCGAGGCCCGTTTTGCCCGACCCATCCACTGGCTTGCAGCTCTCTACGGCAGCCAGACCATTCCCTTTGATTGTGCCGGTATCAGCAGCGGTGCAGCATCTTATGGTCACCGCTTTATGGCCCCGGACAAATTCGACCTCAAACAACCAAGTAATTACGTTGAGCTTTGCCGCCAAGCTAAAGTTATTGTTGATCAGAATGAACGCAAAACTATAATTAAAAGCCAGCTCGCTGAAATTGAAAAACAACTCGGCGGCACGATTATTGACGATCCGGAACTCTTAGAAACAGTTACCAATATTGTCGAATACCCACATGCGATTACCGGCTCCTTTGACCAAAGCTTTCTTGAGTTGCCGGAAGAAGTTCTAATAATAGTAATGCGCTATCACCAGAAATATTTCTGTTTGCGTGACCCTGAAGGCCGCCTGATGGCCAACTTCATCACCGTCAACAACACCGTCGCCCGTGACCCCGAAATCGTCGTCAAAGGTAACCAGAGAGTTCTCCTGGCCCGACTTAATGATGCCAAGTTTTTCTACCAGGAGGATCTCAAGGTTCCGCTTGATGATTTTGTTGAACGCCTACGCAATGTCGTCTTTCAGGCTAAACTCGGAACCTCATACGAGAAGGTCGAACGTTTCCGTAGTTTAGCTGAAAAAATGGCCGACCTGCTCTGTCCCGAACAGAAAGCGGCCATCAGCCGTACGGCCTGGCTCTGTAAAGCCGATCTCGAAAGCAATATGGTCAACGAATTCTCTGATCTCCAGGGGATCATGGGCCGCGAATACGCTCGGGCTGCCGGTGAAGACGATGCTATCGCCATCGGCATCCATGAACACTATATGCCGACCGGAGCCGGTGGAACGCTACCGAGCAATAACTGCGGCGCGATTGTCGGCATCGCCGATAAAATTGATACTCTGGCCGGCTGTTTCGGAGTTGGCTTGCAACCGACCGGCAGTGCCGACCCTTATGCCTTGCGCCGTCAGGTTTTAGGCATTATCAATATCTGCCTCGATCGCAACTACCGACTGCCTTTAAGGAATCTTATCAACAACTCTTTAGAGCTTCTGCAAGACAAAATAGAACAACCCATAGAAACCGTCGCCGTTGAAATCTTAGAGTTCATCAAAGGGCGTTTTTTCCACAGCCTGACAGCCGCCGGGGTTCCGACCGGGGTTATCGAAGCAGTCTTAGCCGTAGATTTTGATGATATAGTCATGACTCACAAACGCATCAGTGCCTTAGACCGTTTTCGTCATCGTGGCGATTTCGCCGATCTCTCGACCGCGTTTAAACGGATTATGAATATCACCCGTAAAGAGCAAGAAAACTACCAACTGATTCCTGAAAAACTAATGGACGGCGCCGAAGCGAATCTCTATCAAGCCTGGCAAAAAGTCGCTCAGCGCCTGGCCGCCGATCTTGGAAACGAGGATTACGACCAGGCTTTCAGCACAGTCGCTGAACTGAAAAGCAACGTTGATACCTTTTTTGACGAAGTCATGGTCATGGTCGATGACCAGGCGATACGCGAAAACCGCCTGGCCCTGTTGCAGGGAATCGCCGCCGATTTTAAAAAGATCGCCGATTTTTCTAAACTTTAGAATCCAAGGAGACCTAAGATGAGCGAACAATTTGTTTACAGCTTTGGCGGTGATTATACTGAAGGCGATGCTGGCATGAAGAACCTGCTCGGCGGCAAAGGTGCTAATCTGGCGGAAATGATTAAAATCGGTATCCCCGTTCCTCCAGGTTTCACAATCACCACCTCTGCCTGTGTCTTCTTTTACGAAAACCAGAACCAATATCCCGAAGGCTTAGAAGAGCAGGTTCGGCAAGCCATGCGCAAAACCGAAGAGACCATGAATAAAGGTTTCGGCAGCAGCTCGACACCTTTGCTCTTTTCGGTTCGTTCCGGAGCCCGGGTCTCAATGCCCGGGATGATGGATACGGTACTTAATTTGGGTCTTAATGATCAAACCGTCGAGGGCCTTATCGAAGGTTCCGGCAGTGCCCGATTTGCCTATGACAGTTATCGCCGCTTTGTCCAGATGTACGGCAATGTCGTCATGGGTATTGAGGGGGAAAAACTCGAAGAACTACTTGATCAAGCCAAAGAGAAAAAGGGGGTTGACTCTGACACCGACCTCGATGCAGACGACTTAAAACAACTGGTTGCCAACCTTAAATCCAGAGTTAAAGAGTTAACCGGCAAAGATTTTCCGGAAGACCCTTATGACCAACTCTGGGGCGCGATCAGTGCGGTTTTCAGCTCCTGGAATACTAAACGAGCCGCAACTTACCGTAAACTTAACAACATTCCTGACCACTGGGGTACGGCAGTTAATGTTCAAGCCATGGTTTTTGGTAATATGGGTGAAGAGTGCGCTACCGGCGTCGCCTTTACGCGTGACCCCTCAACCGGTGAGAATCTTTTCTACGGCGAATTTTTGATCAATGCTCAGGGTGAAGATGTAGTCGCCGGAATACGCACACCGCAGCCCATCAATGAGGCGGGCCGTGGAGATTCCGACCTGCCTTCACTTGAAAGCGTAATGCCCGATCTCTATCAAGAACTGGTCGAAGTCTACCAGAAACTCGAAAAACACTATCGCGACATGCAGGATATTGAGTTTACGATTGAGAACCATAAACTCTGGCTCTTACAAACCCGGAATGGCAAACGGACAATCACGGCCGATATCAAGATCGCTCTCGACATGGTCGCCGAAGGCTTAATCGACAAACGCGAAGCTATCTTAAGAGTCGAGCCGGAAAAACTCGACAAACTCCTGCACCCAACCCTCGATCCTGAAGCGGCTAAAGAGTTACTTGCCAAAGGCCTGCCCGCCTCACCGGGGGCCGCTTGCGGTGAAATCGTATTTAGTGCCGATGAGGCCGAAGCGATGAGCGCCGACGGCCATAAAACCATTCTTGTTCGGGCCGAAACTTCCCCCGAAGATATCAACGGCATGAACGCGGCCGAGGGAATTTTAACCTCACGCGGCGGCATGACCTCACATGCAGCGGTAGTCGCTAGAGGCATGGGGAAATGCTGCGTTGCCGGCTGCGCCGCAATCTTTGTCGACTACCAGAACGACTGCTTTAAAATCGGTGACAAGATCTTTAAGAAAGGCGAAATTATCACACTTGACGGTTCCACCGGTGAAGTTTTCCTCGGTCGCATCGCCACCATCACACCGGAACTGACCGGTGATTTCTCAGCGTTTATGAGCTGGGCTGATGAATTTCGCCGCTTGAAAGTTCGAACCAATGCCGACACCCCGCATGACGCCACTGTTGCCCGAGATTTCGGGGCCGAAGGCATCGGCCTCTGCCGCACCGAACATATGTTCTTTGAAGAGGAACGCATCAAGGCGATCCGCGAAATGATTCTCGCCGACAACCTGGAAGGGCGAGAAAAAGCTCTGGCCAAACTCCTGCCGGCCCAAAAAAGTGACTTTATCGGTATTTTTAAAGCCATGGACGGGCTCCCGGTAACCGTGCGCCTGCTTGACCCACCCCTGCATGAGTTCCTGCCGCAAAAGGAAGCTGACATCAAAGAGCTGGCGACAATAATGGGCGTCTCTCTGACGGCTCTCAAAGAACGAACCGAAGCTCTGCACGAATTAAATCCAATGCTTGGTCATCGCGGTTGTCGTCTCGGCATCGCCTACCCCGAAATTTATGCCATGCAGGTTCGGGCAATCATGGAAGCAGCTTGCGAAGCTGTCCGCGCCGGAATTACCGTTCTTCCTGAAATCATGATTCCGCTGGTCGCTGATGTCAATGAACTTAAATTTTTAAAGGTTAGAAGCAAAGTAATTTGCGACCAGATCATTGCCGACTACGGCGTTACTTTAGACTATTTGATCGGCACCATGATTGAACTGCCCCGCGCCGCCCTGACCGCCGATGTCATTGCTCAGGAAGCTGAATTTTTCTCTTTTGGTACTAATGATCTAACCCAGACCACCTACGGCTTAAGCCGCGACGATGCGGGCACGTTCCTGCCCATTTATATCGAGCAAAAAATCTTTGCCTCCGACCCCTTTGTTTCGATCGACATTGACGGAGTCGGGGCCTTGATTGAGATCGGCGTAACCCGAGGCCGCACCACCCGTCCCGACCTTAAAGTCGGCATCTGTGGCGAACATGGCGGCGAACCGGCATCAGTCGCTTTCTGCCACCGCACCGCCTTAGATTATGTCAGTTGTTCCCCGTTCCGGGTACCGATCGCTCGACTGGCCGCCGCGAGAGCCGCCTTGATGGATGACTGAAAATTGTGATCTGACAGAGGTTTATAAATCTCTTCTGGCCGCTTTCGGGCCCCAAAACTGGTGGCCGGCAAAGGGGCCGGAAGAGATGATAATCGGAGCTCTTTTGACCCAGAACACAACTTGGGAAAATGTCGAAAAGGCACTTATTAATCTGCGCCTTGATCACCGGCTTTCATTTTCCGCAATCTCCACCACACCGTTATCGGCACTTCAGAAACTAATCAAACCTTCCGGCTACTTTCGCCAAAAAAGTGAGCGTCTTAAAGCGCTGGCCGATGCCATTATCGAGGCCGGCGGACTCAATCAATTAAAAGAAAAAACGACGCCTGATTTAAGAACATGGTTTCTTGCCTTAAAAGGGGTGGGCCCGGAAACCGCCGACAGCATCCTGCTCTATGCTTTCAAGCGACCGAGTTTTGTTATCGATGCTTACACGTTAAGAATCGGCAAACGACACCAGTGGCTTCCAGCCACAGCCAACTATGACAAAGCCCAAAGTTATTTTACGAACCAACTTCAGGCAGATCCTGCAATTTTCAATGAATTTCATGCCCTACTGGTTCAAATCGGCAAAAATTTTTGCCGACCCCAGAATCCGGTTTGTAAAAATTGCCCTCTACTTAACTATTTGGTGCCTGACCAAAATCAATTTCAGAGCCATAAAGGATCGCCATGAGTAGCGACGAGACCTCCCCTAAAAGTACGATAATCGACGCCAAACAAGCCATCTTTGACAAAATTTTCAAAGAGAACCAGGAGCTTCGTGACCGTAATTATGAACTTGATCGAACCCTCTCAAATTTTGAAGAGTTAGCTAAAGAACGAGAAAAACAGCATCGATGTTTTGAATATCTTGAAGAGAGCATTCTTAAGGCCGACGATCTTGATTGCGTAATCAACGAGTTACAAAGCAAACTTGCCTCTGATTTCACCATACCTCTAGCCAACATTTCTCTTATTGATAGAATAAATAAGCCCGTCGAACTTGAATTTAGAGAGATAATTGAGTCTGCCGATAGCAACTGGAAAGATTGCCAGACGGTTGCTATATCATTTATCAGCGAATCTGACTATAAACGGCTATTCCCACAGGATCGCCCTCTGATAAGCATTAATCCTGATACGGCTCTTCTCTCCCTGCTTAACCCCTTGGAAAATACTATCAACAGTATCGCATCATCCGCTTTTATCCCACTTATCAGTCGTGGGCAGGCCATCGGCACACTTAATCTGGCAAGTTCAGATCCTGAAAAATTTATCCCCGGAACAGCTACTGATGCAGTTGAAAGCCTGGGCCGAAAATTGGCCACCGTCATCGAAAACAACCTCTTAACTGCCCAACTCCAAAGACTCCTGCGTACAGATCCATTGACCGGACTCTACAACCGCCGCATCCTTGATGAAGTTCTACCCAAAGAGTTTTCCAGAGCCAAACGCTACGACCTCCCTTTAAGCCTGATAATGATCGATCTTGATGATTTTAAACTCGTCAATGACCGCTATGGTCATCCGGCAGGTGATATGGTACTGGCGGAAACCGGTGTCCTGATCAATAACAATCTCCGCCAGCACGATATTGGATTACGCTACGGAGGCGATGAGTTTACAATCATTTTACCCAACACCAACCATCAACAGGGGCTGAACGTAATTGAAAAACTTCTCAAAATAGCTTCTGAATGCAAAATTCAAGTCGACCAAAACACCTGGATTCCAATTAAAATGAGCGCCGGGCTCACCACCTATCCCGACTCAACTGCAACCACTGCCGAAGCCCTGAAAAAAGCCGCCGATGAAGATCTATATAAAATTAAAAAAGAAAAAAAAGGGGCCCTCAAACAGGCCCCAATAACTAATATATCTTCCATAAAAAAGTTATAAAATCGATTTTTTTACCTGGCCATATTTACTACAAAGCCTGTAAAACCCTCTTAGCCATCTCATTTAAGGGGACAACATGGTCAACCCCTCCGGCTTTAACCGCCTCTTTAGGCATGCCATAGACAACGCAAGAAGCCTCATCCTGAGCAAAAGTTACGGCCCCTGCATCTTTCATTTCACGCATCCCTTTAGCCCCGTCAGCCCCCATACCGGTTAAAATAACACCTACCGCATTAGCCCCGACATAACGCGCCACGGAACGAAAAAGAGGATCAACCGCCGGGCGCTGATAATGAATCATGGGCCCGGTTTTAACATTCACTAAGTAGCGAGCCCCACTACGGCGCATAACCATATGAAAATTACCCGGGGCCAGCAGAGCCCGTCCGGGACGCACAACATCACCATCTTCAGCCTCCTTGACCTCAATCTGACATAAATCGTTAAGCCGTTCGGCAAAAGCAGTGGTAAAATTGGCCGGCATATGTTGAACCATAACTATTCCCGGCGCATTAACCGGTAGTTGGATCAAAAATGATTTTAAGGCCTCGGTTCCACCGGTTGATGAACCTATGGCAACAACCTTGTTCGTTGTTTCACTCAACGCCGCCAGACGTTTTCCGTTAAACTTACCCAGATCAATTTTACGTGCTCTTTCAGTGACATCAATCAACGCAGCCGCCCGAATTTTTTCGGCCAACTGCTGCCCCATATCACCGACACTGTAAGCCTCACCGGGTTTGGCCAAAACCTCGACCGCACCCGACTCAATCGCCTCAAGCGCAACCTTGCCGCCTTTACGGGTCAAAGAACTGACAATTATCACCGGCATCGGAAAGTGTTTCATTAATTTGCGCAAGAATGTGAGGCCGTCCATACGCGGCATCTCAATATCGAGGGTAATCACATCCGGGCGCAAAGCGACGATCTTATCTCTCGCAACATAAGGATCAGGGGCCGTACCAACAATCTCAATATCCCGTTCCTTAGCCAACTCCCGGGTAAAAACCTGGCGCACCATAGCTGAATCATCAACAATCAGAACTTTAATCATCAATCACTTACCACTGGTATCAGCAACATTTAGCCCGACCAGCAGAACTCCTTCATCAGAACCATAAATAAATGTTTCAGCACAATCGTTCAGACTTTCAGCTGCCAAGCCCTCTCCAGAAACAGTTGGGATACCAAGCTCAAGACAAGCTTCAGGATCGCAGATATTGACCAGATTCCCGGCTACCATATTGCCAATCTCTTTGAGTACATCCTGACATTGAGCAAGGTTTGCGGTCTCCTGATCAAGTCCCAGAAAATCGGCCGCAATCTGTTGCAATAATCTTGATTGAGCTAAAAAATCAATCTCATAAGCAGAATCAGTACCCTTGATGACCACCTTTGCTCCGATAAAATCTTTACTTGATGGTAAAGTTCCCGACTGGGGCTCCAGAAAAACAAAAAACATAGTCTCCAGGACTTCAGAAATCACAGTCGTCAGATTCTGACTGATCTTCTCCAACAGCATCATCTTCTCCTCCTAAAATCTCGACCAGCAAAGCTTTAATATCTTCCGGCCGAAAAGGCTTCTTGATATAACCGGCCGCACCCATTGCCAGGGCACCGGAGACAACCTCATCCCGGGATTCGGTCGTGATCATAACCACCGGCATTGAGGCCATCAACGGATCAGATTTAATTTTTTTTAATAACTCAATTCCGTCCATTTCCGGCATATGAATATCAGACAAAACCACATCGGCCCAGAAATCTTCAAGTTTAGCCAGAGCCTCCAAACCATTTCCAGCTTCAGCTATCTCTCCGACATCAAAACCAGACATGGCAATGACCTTTTTGATAATTGCCCGCATTGACAGCGAATCATCAACCACTAAAATATTATATGCCATAAATTTACTCCTGATGGCGTCGTAAAAAGTTCCGATATCCTGCGATGATGTGGTTTCCCAGACACTCGACATACTATTTGTATGGTCTCGCGCCTGGAAAACCCCATCATCTTGTCTATCGAAATTTTTACTTAGCCATCCCATTACTTTTCATGAGTTCGTAAACTCCTAAACCGGCAAAAAACCGGGATCACAACAGGGTAACAACCATCAACGTTCACTTACACCGGCAATATCACACGTTTTTTCCATTTCCATCTGGAAAAGAAGAATCAACTCCTCAACATCCTTCTCCTCAAGCTTTAACTTCTGCAAAAGCAAACCATGCCCTCGGCAGGCCAAACCATCAACCCCGGTACCATAACCAACCATCACCGCAAGATTGTTGGCTAAAGCCACCAACTCGGTCAACAGGCGAAACTCTTTCGGAGAACGAGCAGGCTCATGGTGAAAAGTGATAGCCGCAACAATTGACGGAGGAAAATCCCATGATTCCGCTATTTTACCACCAATTTCAGCATGATCAAAACCTAAGACATCTTTTTCAGCTTCCTGAAAAGAGTAGTCACCACTCTCCACCATGCTCTCTATAGCAATATATCTGTCAGAGACAAAAGAACTTAAAACAACCTTGCCGACATCGTGCAGCAGGGCTGCGGTAAAAACCATATTTTCATCAATCTTGAGTCGCAAATGACGGCGCAAAACTTGGGACATCACGGCTGTAGCCAGAGCATGACGCCAAAGCTCATCTGCAAAAACGGCATACCCTTCACTCGGTTTTTCATAAATTTTACTGGCCGCCCCCGAAAGTAGAAGCTGTTTCAACTGGTCAGAACCAAGATAAACAACCGCCTCTTTCAAAGAAGAGACCTTACGCGGCAAGCCAAAGTAGGCAGAGTTGCAAAGTTTAAGAATATTTGCAGTAACCGCCTGATCAACCTTCAAGATCTCCACCAGATTCGAAACTTCGTATTCCGGTATCGCTATCACCTGCATGGCCCGATGCACAACCTGAGGAAAGGGCGGCATCTCATCGACTGCGGCAATGATCTCTTCCATCAAGTTCATAACTCGACCATCCCTTTTTTGGAAATTTTCAGGTTTATCTTGCCATCGTCAAGTTGCATATACATGGTTCTGTTACAGTTGCCGCCAATATCTTCACCGTCGATCATAACATTATTCTTCCAAAACATTTTACGCAAAATTGCGTAATTACGTTTACCGATATTGAAGGTACCAGCAGCATCCATAATCTGACTGCCGCCAGCAACCTTAATAATCATCCGTTTTTTGTCAGCTCCAAGCTTGTAGCACTGTTTAAACAGCAAAGGTATGCCCTTATTGGCAAACATCGCCGGATTCTTTGCCGCCTTTTCCTGATTTATTGATGAATCCGGCAACATATAATGCAAGAGTCCGCCAACCTTGGCCACCGGGTCATAGACGGCAAGACCGATACATGAACCAAGAGAGTAGGTAACCAGAGTATCCTCGGGATTATTACTGACCTTAAGATCAGCAATTCCGATCGTAACCAAAGACATCAGCCTTTTTTCCTGTAGAGTGAAGGTTGAACATAGACAAGATCGTGCTCGACATTAGTCAAACTTTCCGAATGACCAATCATGAGATAACCCCCAGGATTAAGAAAGGAGCTAAATTTATTAACCAACTGACCCTGGGTTGAACGATCAAAATAGATCATCACATTTCGACAAAAGATACAATCGAAGCGACTTTTGAAAGGAAATTCATGCATCAAGTTCAAACGAGCAAATTTGATTTTGGAGACAAGTTTTTCATGCACCCGAAAACGGCTGCCATCCCGACTCCGGGTAAAATATTTTCTCAGCATAGTATCGGAGACATTACGCAAACGCTCCTCATCATAGACTCCCTTGCGAGCATGGCTCAATACATTGGTCGAAATATCGGTTGCCAGAATCCGAAAATCCCAATTTTCAAGAGCCATATTTTCGGCAAAGGTTATAGCCAGACTGTAAGGTTCCTCCCCAGTTGAACAACCCGCCGACCAGATCCTGATTTTTCTATCCGATCCCCCCGGATTATTTTTTTCAATTCCCGGAATAACCGTGTTAACGAGAAAATCAAAATGCTTGTCTTCGCGAAAAAAATAGGTGACGTTAGTTGAAATAGCATCAAGCAGATTAACAATCTCTTGTTCATTATCACGGCCGTTATAGAGAATATCAAAATAATCCTCATAGCTACTGAGCCCAAGAGCACGTAAACGTTTAGCCAGGCGTGAATGAACTAGATCACGTTTATTATCATTTAGCGTTATCCCGCAACGCTGATAAATAAAGTCGCAAAACCGGACAAAATCCTTATCACTAATCTTATCCATCCCAATCATCACAACCCTCTTTTTAACCTACTCATTTAACTCATCCGACGACTCTTCCGGCACCCGCTCGGATGAACAGACTCGATCGATATCAAGGATAATAACCACCTTATCCTCAAATTTACCCAAACCCTTAATGCAGTCCTGACTGATCTCGGAAGAGAAAACCGGAGCTTTTTCTATCTGGTCATCGCGCAGATTGACCACCGCATCAACGGCATCAACAACAATACCCATTGCAACAGGGCCGGCCTCACTAGCAATTTCAACAACAATAATACAGGTTCTAGCGTCGTATTCTCGCCTCGACAAAACAAACCGCATACGCAAATCAGCAACCGGAATAACTTTACCACGCAGGTTAATCACCCCGATCAGATACTCTTCAGCCCCTGGAACCTTAGTTACTTCCTGGACTCCGATAATTTCTCTAACCTTAAGAATATCTAGTCCATATAACTCATCGGCAAGATGAAAACTCAGATACTTATTCTCATTTCCGGAAGCAGTTGTAACTTCCTCAATACTGGCGTGCTCTTCCATAATAAAAACCTACCCCGGCACAGAGCCGGAACCAAGATATATAAGTTTGATGGCGTCGTAAAAAGCGACTCCAGACCGCTATACGGCCACATATTATGTAAATAACAAATGGACTTCACTGCATACTATACTTATTTTAGGTATAATGTGAAACTCATGTAATATCAATTAGTTGCAAGTAGTTACTTAGAAGTCACGAAACAGCTAAGTAAAAAGTCCGGCAACATCCAAAATCAAACCAACACGGCCATCCCCCATAATTGCCCCTCCGGCAATTCCGGGCAGATCTTTGAGTCGTTCACCGAGACTTTTAATAACAATCTCCTGTTTACCAACCAGCTCGTCAACCAACAGACAAAACTGTTCTCCCTCGTGCTCAACTACCACCACCAGAGCCTCCCAGGGATTGGTCGTCTGGGCTTCGCTATGGAAGACCTGATGCAGACGCACCAGAGGCAAAAGGCGATCACGTACTTTAATCAACTCACCCTGACCCTGCACCGTATGGTACTGCTCTTTCAAGGGACGCAATGATTCAACCACATTGAGAGTCGGAACGATGTAGCGCTCATGACCAACAATCACCACCATACCGTCAATAATCGCCAATGTCAACGGCACCTTAATGGTCACGATCGAACCTTGACCCGTGTTTGTATCAATCTCTATCACTCCACGCAGTCTTTCAATCGCTTTTTTTACGACATCCATGCCGACCCCGCGGCCCGAGACATCGGTAACTTTGTCAGCTGTCGAAAACCCCGGCGCGAGAATCATATTGCAAAGCTCTTGATCGGTTGGCTGATCATTTTCGCTGAGCAACCCCTTCTCAATCGCCTTCTCTCTGATCTTTTCGAGATTAAGACCGCGTCCGTCATCAACGATCTCAATAATCACATTACCTCCGCCATGATAGGCTTTAAGGGTAATGGTTCCCGTTTCATCCTTGCCCGAAGCGCGGCGATCCTCTGGGGTTTCAAGACCATGATCAGCCGAATTTCTGATCATATGCACCATCGGATCATAGATCAAATCAACCATATTACGATCAATTTCAGTCTCCTCACCAGACATCACTAGATCGATCTTTTTTTCGGTTTTTTTGGCTAGATCACGTACAAGACGCACCATTTTACCAAAAGTCTGCTTAATCGGCACCATCCGCATCGACATCGCAACCTTTTGCAATGATGACGTAATCCGGGACAACTGAGCCATATTCTCGGTCACCTTCCGGGTTACTAAACCGGCAATATCAGGATCCTGATGAATCATCGCTTGAACAATAACCAACTCTCCCACCATATCAACCAGATTGTCGAGTTTCTCCATATCCACTTTGATTGAAGAAACGCCACTGCCGGCACCGGCAACATCTTTTCTCTGTTTTTGTTGGCGGATAGCCCGGGCTACGGTTTTAACATTGGTCTTTTTTTGGTCAACTAAAATTTTGCCGATCTTTTTCGGGGCTTTCTCCGGTTCAGCAGCGGCAGCGACCCGCTGTTCAGCCAGTGCTCCTTCAAGATCATCAGAACTTATAACCCCTTCTTCAACCAGAATTTCGCCAATTTTTGGTGCTGGTGACTCATTTTCAGCATCAGGAGTAGCTGCGTCACCTCCCAAAAGCACTTGATGGAGAGCATCGACACGCTTAATGAAAGGTTTAACCGACATCCTCTCAAGTTCACCCCCGTCAAGAGCAAGGTTAAGTTGCCCAAGCATCTTTTTCAGGAAATCAACCCCATCAAGAATCAAGTCGGTAGCATCACCATCGAGATAAAACTTCTGATTACGGGCATCATCAAGCAGGTTTTCCAGATGATGAGCAATAACATTCATCTGTGAAAGATTCATAAATCCAGAGACCCCTTTAACTGTGTGAAAAGGGCGAAAAATAGAATTCAAGATCTCAAGGTTCTCGGGATCCTGCTCCAGATTAAGAATATTCTCTTCTATCGTATCGAGATGTTCGTTGGATTCAGCAATAAAACCCTGATAAAGATCATGATCTTGACTAAAATCGACTCCAATAAAAAGTTCTTCATCCAGATCCGATGAATGTTCCGCATCACCGGATTCCGGTTCCACATCAACAGCCGCCACTGACTCTTCAGGCTTTTCAACCGCCACTGAAACGACACTATCACAACTGTCGGCACCATTACGCAGAGCCTCCTGCATCTTGGAAATTGACGTTGAAAGCAGTTCGATCGATTTTTCCGGTTCTTTAAACTCTTCAAATATGATCGTAACAATGGCATCCCGAAACTGTTCAGCTCGAGGCAACAGGAATTCAAATCCAGCGCTGACATCAGGTTTCTCTAATTCCTCAACAGTCTTAAGCAACGGCCCCAGACTAGAGAGGTCTCCAGGCTCGAGCATAACCACATCAGCAGCCAGATCGTTTAATAATTGGACAATTGTTTCCTGAGACATAAAATACCTCTTGAATATTCTACAAACATCTTATCTAACAGGTACATTCGTATAAGAAATAGCATGTCTCCACTGGTTTGTCCAGCAAATGAGTCATATAATCGTCTAAACAAACTTTCAGGTTGACATATTTTACCCCGATTGACTATACTCACTGCCCTTCATCATATTTACTAATATAAAAGGTATCATCAACAACCATGAGTATTCTCAATATCGATGTTTATCCGGCCTCGGTTTTAAAAAAGAAAACCGAAAAAATCTTGGAAATTGACGACAGCATCAGAGAGCTGGCCCAAGACATGCTGGAGACCATGTACCAAGCCCCGGGAGTCGGTTTAGCAGCTCCTCAGATAGGCCGCTCAATCAGCCTTGTCGTCGCCGACACGGGCGAGAAGGACAAACCTGAGCCACTCGTCCTGATTAACCCCGAAATCACCGCCTACGAAGGTCGAGCCAGCATCACCGAAGGCTGCTTGAGTGTTCCCGACTACACGGCCGAAGTTTCTCGCCATCATAAAATAGTTGTCAAGGCCTACACCATTGATGAAAAAGAGGTGGAATTGACGCTGGAGGACTTTCCGGCAATTGTTCTCCAACATGAAATCGACCACCTTCAGGGTATTCTCTTTATCGATCGGATCAGCCGCTTGAAACGAAGTATCTACGATCGTAAATTTAAAAAAGGAACCCTTACCCAGTCATGAAAATTTTGCTCATTGCTTCCGGGGAATTTGCTATCCCAACCTTGGAATTGGTCGCCGGACACCGACCGACGATTGATCTAAAAATTTTTTCTCAACCGAACCAAGCCAAAGGCAGGGGCCGTAAAAATGCCCCAACACCGGCCAAAGAAGCAGCTTTAAATCTCGGCCTTGACGTGGAAACGCCAAAAGATATCAATGCCCCTGAGAGCCACCGTCTGATTGAGGAATTTGCCCCGGACTATCTGATTTTAGTCGATTACGGAGCCAAACTGAGTCCGGCAACTATCGCCTTGCCGAAAAAGGCAGCGATCAACCTCCACCCCTCGCTGTTGCCCGCCTACCGGGGCCCGGCCCCGATGCCCTGGGCTCTAATTAACGGCGAACCGATGACCGGCGTCACCACCCAACTCATCGGAGAAAAGATCGATTGCGGCAATATTCTGCTCCAGGAGCCAAGCTTTATTTTCGACCATGAAACCTTGCCTCAACTCTCCCGCCGTCTCGCTCTTTTGGGAGCGCCACTGGTCTGGCGCACAATCAGCGAATGGGAGGCGGGTAAATTAGAGCCCCACGCTCAGGATGAACGCCTCGCTTCATTGGCTCCCAAATTCAAAAAAGAGGATGGACTTATCAACTGGCAAGCCCCGGCGGAGAGCCTTTTTAACCGCATCAGAGGTTTGAACCCCTGGCCCGGCACCTACACTTTTCATCGCGGCAAAAGGGTTAAAATAATTGAATCCCGACCCGTTCAAGCATCCCATATTCTGGCCCCCGGAGCTATTTTAGTCGATAACGACAAACTTTTGGTGGGCTGCGGACAAGCTGGCATTTTAAGTATTGAACGACTTCAGATTGCGGGCAAACCGGTTCGCAGCGCCAGTGAATTTCTACGCGGCTATAAAGCCCGGGAAAATGATTTTTTTGGCATCAAAACAGATGAAAGAGCTTAAAACTCATCAACCAGACAACCTGCAAACCTCCAAAAAAAGGATATTCATCGGCCTTTTAGGGCTTACGTTCGCCTTGATCATGCTGATTATCCTGGTTGGTGGTTGGATTGCAACAATTGGGCTAAACCATCTTCATCCCAGCCTGACCTTAATCGCCTGGGTTATTGCCGGACTTGCCTTCATCTTTTTAAGCGGCATTATTTCGGCCTTGATTTTATCCATTGTTCTGGAAAAAGATTTTCCTTTTACGCAAAAAATTCGCGGTTTAGGAATCAAATTATTCCTTCCTTTAATGGAGATTCTCGGCCCCCGCCTAGGGGTTCCGAAAGAGATTGTCCGCAACTCTTTCATCGAAATCAACAACCGCTTGCTCCTCTCCAGACACCGCCACCAAATCCTGCCGGAACGTCTACTGATACTGCTGCCCCACTGTTTACAAAAAGCTGACTGTCAACGCCGCATCACTACCAACATTGACAATTGTCAACATTGCGGCAGATGCGACATTGATGCCCTGACAAAACTTGCCGAAACCTATAAAACCCACATCGCGGTCGCTAGCGGCGGCACCTTGGCCCGTAAAATTGTCCGTGATCACAAGCCAAAAATAATTATTGCCGTAGCCTGTGAACGCGACCTGACCAGCGGCATTCACGACACCTTCCCCCTACCGGTCTACGGCATTCTTAACCAACGCCCCGAAGGGCCATGTTGGAACACCAAAGTCGACGTTGCCGAAGTGGAAAAAGCCCTGCAAACATTTTTGCGTTAAATTTTACTGGCAAAATTCTAAATATGTCCACAACCCCTTTTACAGATGATATAAAAACCATTGCTGGGGCCCTGACTGAATCTAAAACGATTCACTTAAGCGGCCTGCAGGGCTCCGCCCCGGCCCTGCTTCTTAGTCGCTTAAGTCTCTTGCCAAACTCTGGCTTTATCATCATCAGCGATGATTTTCAAAAAAGTCAGGATCTTTGCCGCAACGTTGCCGCCTATCTTGAAATAGTACCAACTGCAAACCCGGCCCCCGAGCTTATCACCCTGCCCCCGCTGCCGCGCCTGGCCTACCGACAAACCTTACGCAGCGGTCGCATTGAACGTGAGCGCATCAAGACCCTGGCTAAAATCCGTAAACTTAAAAATTTCCTCTGTTTCACGACAATTGCGGCCTATGCCGGCCGCCTGCCCGCCCCGGCCGGTTTCTATCAACGTTTCTCACGCCTTGAATGGGGCCAGACTATTGATCGGGAAAAACTTTTCAACCAACTTGAAGATTCAGGCTATGTCCGCGTCCCGGTAGTTGATGAGCCCGGCGATTACAGTGTCAGAGGCGGCGTAATCGACATCTTTTCAACTCTGCATGAAGAACCCATGCGCCTCGATTTTTTCGGTGATGAAATTGAATCGATCCGACCCTTTGACCACCTGACCCAACTCAGCAAAAAGCGAGAATGTGAATATCTGGAAATCGGCCCGGCTCGGGAAGTTTTAGCGCCGCCCGATCTCGACCTGGCCCGCCAAAGAGTCCGGCAGCGTTTTGTCGAACTCAACGATTCCCATATCGCTTTAGGATCAGCTTTAGAGGAGCTCAACCAGAGTCCGAATCGCCCCGGTTTCGAAGCCTGGCTCCCGGCTTTTGAAGAGCAATGGCATTCACTCATCGATTTTTTCCCGGGCGACAGCGTTGTTATCTTCATCGACCCTCTGGAACTCAAAGAACAATTTGAAGATCTCAACCAGCAGCTCCATGAAGGTTATGAGCGGGCTTTAGGTGAGCAGCGCTTAATCTATCCTCCCGAAGCCTATTTGATGCCATTAGACATTGCGCTTAAAGGCCCCGACAACCATGGCACGATTAATATTAATGGACTTGGTTATACAAACAGACTCAATTCCAATTCATCTCTTCTTAGCGACAGGGTTGAAGAAAACGCCTGTGAGCTTAACTTTAAAACCCGCGACAACATCTATCTTAAAAACAGCATCATCCAAACCAGCGCTTCCGACGATGAAACCCCTTTAGGTGCGGCCGTAACCATACTAAAAGAACATCTGGCGCAGGGTTGGCATATTTTTCTCGCAGGCCGCAACCAGACGACCAGCGAACGCCTGAAAGCCCTGCTTCTTGATTACGGTCTGCCGGTTGGCCTCGATTCAGAAACAAGCAACAGCCCGGCTGCCGGAATCACCCTAAAAACTGTCCGCTTAAGTCGCGGAGTTCAACTGCCAACAGAGAAAACCCTATTTTTAAGTGATACCGACCTCTTTGTTTCAAAACAAAAAATCAGAGCTCCAGTCAAGCACCGCCAGGAGAGCCGTGAGGCCTTTTTTGACGATTTTGCCGAAATTAAACTGGGCGACAAAATCACCCATATCGAGCACGGCATCGGCTGTTACCGGGGCCTGAAGACCCTGAGCGTAGAGAACATTGTCAATGAATATCTGATTCTTGAATTTTTAGGAGAAGACCTGCTCTACGTCCCGGTCGAATCTTTTGATCAGCTCCACAAATATCACGGCAGCGGCGACAGCCCGTCTGCCTTAAGCCGTCTCGGCGGGCCCCAATGGGCGACGGCCAAGGAGAAAACCAAAAAGGCGATTGATGACCTCCTCCTTGAACTTCTCGATCTCTACGCTGAACGTGAGGTGATAAAAGGGCGGGCTTGCCTGGCGCCGGATCACCTCTATCGTGAATTCGAGGCCTCTTTTGCCTACGAAGAGACCCCTGACCAACTCCGAGCCATCAAAGAGGTCGTCAGTGATCTAACCGCAGAAAAACCGATGGATAGACTCGTCAGCGGTGATGTCGGTTTCGGCAAAACCGAAGTCGCCTTAAGAGCCGTTTTTCTCGCTGTTTTATCGGGCCGCCAAGCCGCAATTTTAGTTCCAACTACGGTTTTGGCCCAACAGCACTTTGAAACCTTTAAAGAGCGCTTTGCCAGCTATCCGGTGGAAGTTGCAGTTTTAAGCCGTTTTCGCACTCCGGCTCAACAAAAACAGGTGGCTGAAGGGTTACGTAAAGGCACGATTGATGTAGTTATCGGCACTCATCGACTACTACAAAAAGATATCTCGTTCAAAGATTTAGGACTTTTGATTCTGGACGAAGAGCATAAATTCGGCGTCCGTCACAAAGAAAAATTAAAAAGCTTTAAACGCCATCTCGACGTCCTCTCGATGAGTGCGACCCCGATCCCCCGCACCCTCCAATTTTCGCTCTCCGGGATGCGCTCTTTAAGTGCAATTACAACCGCCCCCCGTGACCGTTTGGCGATCCGCACGTTTGTTGCCACTTATGATGATAACATTATCCGGGAAGCGGTTGAAAAAGAGCTTGATCGCGGCGGCCAGATCTTTTTTGTTCATAACAGCGTCGCCACCATCGCCGCCCGGGCCGCCCGCCTTAAAGCCCTGCTGCCGCCGGAGACCAGAATCGGCGTCGGTCACGGCCAGATGCGGGAAAACGACTTAGAAAAAATCATGCTCGGTTTTGCCGAACATAAATATGACCTGCTGCTCTGCACAACCATTATTGAATCGGGCCTCGATATCCCCAACGCCAACACCATGATCATCGAAAATGCACAAAACTTCGGCCTCGCCCAACTCTATCAACTCCGCGGCCGCATCGGCCGTTCACAACGTAAAGCATTTGCTTATCTCCTGGTTCCGGAACTCGAAAGATTAACTCCAGATGCCCGCAAACGCCTTAACGCCCTGGCCGAAGCCAACACTTTAGGCGCCGGTTTTCGCATCGCCATGCAGGATCTTGAGATTCGCGGGGCGGGCAATATCCTGGGTAAAAAACAGTCCGGCCGAATCTCCGCCATCGGCTATGAACTCTACCAGGAGATGCTCAGTGAAGCGATTAATGAAGCCCGGGGCAATCCGCAAACCAAGATTCCGGAACCCGAAATCAAAGTCAGCCTTTCGGCTCATATTCCACCAGGCTACCTTCCCGACCTGACTCTGCGACTCCAATTTTACAAAAAGATTGCGGCCGCTGAGAATGAACTTGATCTCGACCGCTTAGAGGATGAATTAGAGGATCGCTGCGGCCGGTTGCCGGAAGAGGTACTTAACCTGCTCCGGCTCAAAAACCTGAAGATTCTGCTCAAAAGTTATCGGGTTCTGGCTCTGGAACTCGGCCGCAAAAAAGTCAGTCTTCATTTTGCCCCGGAGAGTCCGCCGGCTGCCGAAAAAATCATGGCGCTACTGCAGGAAGAGGGAAGTAAATGCAAACTCACACCCGAACACTGGCTCAGCATGGAAGTCTCTCTCGAACCCGGCGAACTCTACGCTTGGTGTGAAAAGCTGTTGCAAAAAATCTATTAATCTGATAAATGGCGGCGTTTTCGACCACGAAAACAGACGAAAAAAGTAAAGGCAAAATCAAATGCAGGATCACAATCGTTATTCCGGCGAAAGCTGGAATCTTGTAAATTCAACAGATTAAAAGGAATTATTTCATGAAAAACTACCTACGAAACCTTGTCACACTCTCTCTTTTTATCAGTTTTCTGGCACTGAGCATAACCATTGGTTCATCAGCTGTAACTGCCGCCACTGCTGACCCTGTGGTAGCTGAAGTCGGTTCTGAAAAAATCACTTTAAGTCAATTCCAGGATGAATTACAAAAACTGCCGCCAAACCTGCAACAGATGGCCAGTGACAAAAAGATGCAGAAAGAGTTCCTTGAACAACTAGCCACCTCCAAACTTCTTTATCAGGAAGGGATTAAGCAGGGATTAGGCAAAGACCCGGTAATCATGGCGCAAATTGATGAAGTCAGCCACAAAATCATTCTCGCCGCCCTTTTACAGCGTGAAATTGAAGCTCGCATCAAGGCGCCGACGCCGGAAGAAGTAAATCAGTATTATCTGACCCATGCCGATGAATTTAAACAAGCAAAACAGGTTCGGGCCCGACACATCCTGGTCAAAGATGAGACCGAAGCCAAAGCAGTTGAAGCTGAGCTCAAAAAAGGGACTGATTTTGCCACCGTGGCCAAAGAGAAATCTTCTTGTCCGAGTTCCGCCAAGGGTGGAGATCTGGGTTTCTTCACTCGCGACCGCATGGTCAAAGAGTTTTCTGATACCGCCTTCGCTCTTAAAGTGGGTGAAGTCAGTGCCCCGGTAAAAACCCAATTCGGCTACCACATCATCGAAGTCGTAGAGATCAAAGAGGCCGGAGCCAAACCTCTTGATGAAGTCCGCACCGCAATTGAAAACCAACTAACCCAGAAAAACAAGAGCCAAGTATTCAATGACTATATTGACGGTCTCAAAAAGAAAACCAAGGTGACTCTCTATCCCGATGTTATTGGGAAGTAATTGAGCAAATCACTTCGCCATCTTTGCTCTAGTTTTTTATTGGTTTTAATGGGCGCTGTTCTCCTGATCAGCTGTTCACCGTCCAAAGAGGTGGTTGCAACTATTGATGGAAAAGCGATTACCAGAGCTGAGGTCAGCGCACGACTCAAAGAGTATCGCGAAGAAGGCTCCAGAGAAGTGCCGCCACCGACCGTCCAGCAGGATCAATTTTCCAGTGCCAAGGCTGTTTTAAACCAGCTTATCAATGAACACCTGTTGCTCCTTGAAGCCCAACGCCAGGGCCTGCTTGTCGATAACAAAAACACGCCTATCGACCGCCAGAAAGCGATGGAGAAGGTCTTGAGCCGCTTGGGAAAAGAGGTTCCTTTCCCAAATTTTAAAGAGGCCAGGGCATATTACAACCAATATATTGATAATTTTGTCGTCGCTCCCCGCTATCAACTCGAACACCTGCTCTTAAACTCGGAGAACTCGGCCTGGGAACTTAAAGAGCGACTCGATAAGAAGGAGCTGAGCATGGCTGAAGCGGGACGGAAACAGATTAACGGCGCCCGAATTGCAGATAGTGGAAAAAATCGCCTGGTAACGGCTGCAGAGTTGCCGCCAAGCCTGGCCAAAATTCTGCCCAGCTTAAAACATAAGATAATCAGCCCGGTCATCGCTACACCATACGGTTATCACCTGATCAGGATTGAAAAACGGCTGCCGGCCGGAAATATCCCTTTTGCCGAAGTTGAAAATCGGATTAAGGACACACTTTTTGCCCAACGTTTGCAAAATAACTACCAACACTGGCTAAAGCAGAGCAAAGAACAACATACTATAGAAATTTTTCACCAGAACCTTACCGACTTGTAAAAAAATAGATATGAAGAATAAAATAATTGTCCCCGGTAAAATAATTTTCAGTTTTTTATTGATTGTTTTTACCTTGTCACTCTTCCCCCATTTGACCCAGGCTCGCATTGTCAATCGAGTTATGGCAATCGTCGATAATCAAGTCATTACATCGATGAACCTGCGCCAGGCGATCTCGGTTGAATATCGCCAGGAAGATTTCCTGGCTCTTCCGGTAAAGGAACAAAATGCGATCATCAAAAAAGCGCTTGATGAACTTATCGACAACCTCCTGATCGCCCGGAAAGCGGCCTCTCTAGGTATCGGCATCGGCGATGAAGAGGTCAATGAGACTATAGAAAGGGTACTTCAACAGAACCGTATGGATAAGGAGACACTTGAAAAAGCCCTCGCCGCGCAAAACCTTGACTTCACCTCCTACCGAAACAAAATCGCCAGCGACCTGCTCAAAGCCAAATTTGTCTCCAAAGAGATCAAATCCAACATTATTATCACCCAGCAGGAGATCCTCAACTACGCGAAGAAACACGATCTTTTAAGCACCGAAGAGAGTGTCACTCTGGCCCAGATCTTCATCCCCACCAGTTCGGCTCATGCGGCGGCGGGAAAAGATGATGAACTCTGGAAAGATCTCCATAAACGCCTGAAAAATGACGAAAATTTCTTTGCTCTTGCAAGTGAGTATTCAGAAGGCCCGGCGGCGGCCAAAGGCGGACGCCTGGGTACATTCAAACGCGGCAACCTGCTTGAGGAGATCGAAGAGGTGGCTTACGAACAGCCTTTGAATAAACCCAGTAAAGTTATCAAAACCTCACTCGGTTACCACATGATAATGATCACCAACCGTACCGGTAAAGATGAAGAGCACTCGCTGACGCCGGAAGCTGAAGAGCAGGTCAAAGAAAAACTTTACGATGAAAAACTGACAAAATCCATGAAAAATATGGGCCGGGATCTACGCCGCGAATATAGTGTTAAGATTATGAAGTAGTGCGTGACCAAAAACAAAACATTAAAGATTGCCGCCATGTCCCAACAACCATCCTGCCGTCAATGCCGCCACTACTATGTCACCTACGACCCCAAAAAGCCGTACGGCTGCCGGGCCTACTCATTCAAATCAAAAAATAATCCAGCCCAGGTGGTCTTAAGCACTTCAGGCAAACCCTGCCTAATGTTTGCTGCCAAAAAGAGACCAGACCCATCGTAAAATTTCACCTAAGAAAAAATGGGCGACCCTTTTTATACATTTACAAATCCAACCCCGCACCATGCCTTCTTAACCACAACTTGCGCTCGCGATAATCGGGCATCACCTTGTCCACTTCATTCCAAAAAGCATCTGAATGATCTCGCTGGTGCAGGTGGCATAACTCATGAACTACCATGTAATCGATAATTTTTGGCGGTGCCATCATGCACTTCCAATGAAAAACCAGCGTATTACCCTTAGTACAGCTAGCCCAGCGGTAGCCCAGACCTTTAACCGCCGTCCCTGATGGAACGACCCCAACCTTCGGGGCAAACTCCGCAACCCGTTGGCTTATACGTTTTTCACCTTTGGTTGAGTAAAACACTTCAAAAGCCCGCCTTGCCGCACTTTCCCCACCTTGCTCAATCAGTAATCGTTTCAAACAAAAACGACCCTCTTTCAGTTTCAAGTCAACATCCTGATCAGCAACCAAGGCCAAGCGATAAGATCTCCCTAAATAGATAAATGTTTCACCATTGACCCATTCTCGCACCACTGCCGTGACGTTCAAATCACGCCATTCGGCCAAATTCTTATATATCCATAAGCGCTTGCTTTCAACTACAGCGTCCACCTGTTCCGGACTTAAACCTCGGGGTGGGCGCACGGCAATAGAACCATTACGCTCAATGACAATATCCGTCGTTTTGCGATCTGTACCGGGCAACAGTTGGTAATCAATATCTTTTATGCGTCGGGCATTCACTTTGTACGACCCTTTAGTAATTCATCATGGCGATTCTTAGCCAACTTCATTATTTCTACCGCTACCCGCTCTCGGTTTTGCTTGAGTTCATTAATACCGGTCAGCAACAAAGCGGTTTTAATCCGGCTGCGGGTTTTCTTCTGTTTGTCGGCATTGGTCCAGAAATCAATACTGCCAATACTCTCTTGCAAAATATCAACAATCGCCTCCATCAAAATCTTCATTTTAGCCTTGGCAGCACTGGGGATTTTGCCATCGGCAAAGACTTGGGCAATATGCGCATAAAAAGTGGTGGCTTCCTTACTCATCCCATCTTCGCCAGCCCTGCGGCCCGCTAGCGCCTCAGTTCGGAGTTTTTCCAATTCATCGGCCAGCAGATCCCATTGATCCTGATACTTGTCGATCAAATTCTCTACCTTTTCAGATAAACTCTTATAAAAAGCCGGATCTTCATCATGATGCACCGTGCAGTGTTTACGGATGGCATGTTCCATTTCACTGGCTTTGGCCTCAAGGTTACCGGCTGCGTGCTGATGCAGATGTTCGATAAAATCATCGGCCAAAAGCTCCACAGGCGGCACCATGGGATTGATGCCTAAACTAATCAAATGAGCGTTAATCAGCTCTTTTACCTTTTGACCGGCATCGCCTAAATCCAAACTGCTATCTTTATAACGCTCTTTGGCGACTCGTAAAATATAACCAAATCGTTTTGCCGGTACCCGGTAAGGATGTGCAGCCTGGTGGGGCAGAATAATATCCATACTCAGCAAAAACTTTTTCAAGTAGACATCAAAGTCGGCCCTGATTTTTTCATCTTTTAACAAACAGACAGCTTCATGGACAACGGCGGCATCAGCCTCTACATCCGGCAATTCACCCTGAACAAAATCCGCCACCAACCTGACTTTTTTCACAGAATTCTCAGAAAACAGTTGCAACAGACGCTGGTAACGCTCTTCCAAAACCGGCATTTCAGAAGTAATACTTTTCAGCCCTTGGGCCAGTTCTTCCTGCTCATCGCTGGCCGCATAAAGCGTCAGAGCTTCGGTAAGATGGTTGGCCAGACCGATATAGTCCACCACATAGCCCCGTTTTTTACCGGCTTTGACCCGATTGGTGCGAGCTATCGCCTGGAGCAGGGTATGCTCCCGAATTTTTTTATCGATATACATGACCTGCTCAATCGGCGCATCAAAACCGGTAAGCAGCATATCGCAAACGATTAAAAAGGCGATACCGGTGTATTCCTTATCTGGATCGTTCAGATCAAATGGTCGGCAAAAATTATCAACCGCATTCCACTCCTTGGCCTCTCTCCGCGTTTTAGTAAGATAGGCCGCCTCATTGGTGCCATCACCCGAAACCACAACCACGGCTTTCAAAAAGGCAATTTTTTTGATCAGCTCTAAATCAGGAAGCGCTTTAGCCTTAGCCAATGCCAACTGTTTCTGCAAAGCCTCTTGAATCGCTTTTTGATAGCGCCAGGCCGCTAATTTGGAATGGCAAACCACCTGGGCCTTAAAACCGTTAGGCAAAATATGGCTAATGTAGTGATCCACCAGATCCTCGGCAATCGCCACAATCCGCTTCTCTGCTTCCAGAATATCACCGGTGGCACCATATTTTTTCTTTATAGCCAGCAACTCTTCTTCACTGCGGTCCTTAAACAGATCCTCAAAAGAGGTTTCAAAACCGTGCTTATCATTAAGGGCGGCATCGGCGGTTTTTCCTTCATAAAGAATCTGTAACGTCGCACCGTCGGCTACCGCATCCATTAGGCGGTAGGTATCAATATATTGACCAAAACGTTTATGAGTTTTCTTTTCGCCGTGGCGTTCGGTAATCAAGGGCGTTCCGGTAAAAGCGATCCTCACCGCATTGGGAAATGCTTCAAAGATATTATCACCAAGGTCTGACCCTTGAGTCCGGTGAGCTTCATCAATCATTAAAATAATACGCTCTGAATCATTGACGATGCCAAAAGCCTTACCCGCCGGCATCGCCAGATAGGTGCCTAAAGCTTCGGCAACTTTCAGACTTAAACTAGTCTCGCGCTGCTGAAACTTATGGATCATCACCATATTAATATCAGAGCTGTCGGGTGCTAATTGCCGCCGCAGGTCTTTGCTGTTTTCGATGATATTGACCCGACCGCCGATCAGGGTCGCGGTTTTACTGAGTTGGTCTTCCAGATCAATCCGGTCATTGACCAAAACTATCTTAAAATCGTTCAATTCTTTCGAGGTTCGCATCATCCGCGCGACAAAAACCATAGTCAGCGATTTTCCCGATCCCTGGGTATGCCAGACCACGCCACTCTTTTGAGCCGAAGTCCCACCACCCCGCAACCGTTCACATATTTTGCCCGCCGCTCGAAATTGCTGATAACGACAAACCACTTTAATTCGCTGGCCGCCGTCGGTATCCATAAATACCGATGCCGTCCGGAGAATTTTCAGCAAGTTGTGTCGGTTCAACATACCGGCAATAAGTTGCTCTTGCTGATTCATGCCGTCAGCCGTGGATTCTTCATTCGGCCACTGGGTTTTCCAGGAAAAGAAGTGCTCGATACCGGAAGTAATCGTGCCAAAATCGGCTTTGAGACCACAGGTACGAATCAACAACAACGAAGTATGAAATAAGCGCTGTTCACCCTCTTTCAAGCCTTGCTGTAAAGTATCCTTACGTTTATTCATATAACGCTGCAGTTGCTCAAAGGCTTCATTCATAGGATTGACGCAGGTCGGCCCACCCTTTTTACACTCGACCACGGCCAGAGGAATGCCGTTGACAAAAAGGACAATATCGGGAATGATAAACTGCTTAACGCAACCCGGTGTACCAATACGAAACTGGTTAATAGCGTGAAATTGGTTGTTTTCGGGATTGGTGAAATCAATAATTTTGACCACCGGGTCTTGCTCACCGGAAATCTCGTTAACATCCACCTGAGCTTTAAACAACAGCTTTTGAAAAGCCTCGTTAGCCTCCAGCAGGGTGCGGTTGGGTTGGCGTAAAATTAGGTCGTGGAGGTCATGCAGTTGTTTTTCGGTCAACCATTTTTCACCCGCCGCCGTGGTATTAATTGCAGCCACGGCTTCGACAAAGACCTCGGGCAGGAGCCACTGACGAAAGTTTTGACGCAGGCTCTTGCTCGGATCATGAGGAATCTCAGCCCCCTGATCAATAGCTGTCCAGCCCAGGGTTTTAAGCTGCTCAAGAAACGGCTGCTCGACTTCGGTGTATTCAGACATGTGTAAAACCTTCTTGCCGAGTTGTTTCCAAAATGGAAATAACTGAATCTTTATCCAACTCACCGGCTTTAAAAATGTTTTTCTGGCTCATGACTGCCCAAATCCGGAATGTTAAGTGTGATAGATTTTGCCCTATGCAGCAGTATGTTCCAAAATGGAACATACTGATTTTATAAATATTCGACTAATCACTATAAAGCGACAACAAATAGTGCAAACTTTGCTTCGCCCTCATAAACGGGGTCAAAGCTGGGGTGCTAACGCACCTAGTACCAGCAATGACCCCAATCTCGGCAGGTTGAAGTAGATTAAGCAAAACATTTTAGAACTTCTTCTTCAGCGTGTTCTGGTTTCGGACTGTCTCGATACGGGGACATACCTCCAGACCGGGCTTCAGCCCGCGACGAGCTGAGCTGTGTCCCCCTCAAAGTAAGCGAAGCAACGTTTGTCTCCATTTACTGTAGCTATATGGTCAAACACGCTGAGTGGTTACCGGTATTTTTTAAATTTAAGTTAGTCATAGGCGACCCCCTCTTGAGTGATGGTGACGGATACTTTACCGGTGAGGAGGTCATACATGAGGCCGGATTTTTGTTTTTTGAGTTTCACATCATGTTTAAGCAATGACTCAATTTGGTGCTCTACCACCTCTAATCGTTCGGTAATTCTCTTCTGTTCGTTTATTCCAACATATGGAAAATATAAAGCATTCATGACAGCATTATTTAAACTAGGCATTGTTGTTCCGACTGCTAAGCCTGCAACTTGACGTTGCACTACATCATGTTGGTATGCGTAAGAAAAAAACCTTGCATCTAATTTACCCCCCCCAACCTCAACAAAAAACAACCTGTCCCACAAACCCAATTTTTCTCGATCTCCGTTATTGCAGCAGCTCTATTTAGCTCACCACGCCTTGCTATAATAATGTCACCAATTTTCAATCTGTGCCGGTGAAGAATTTGTGCCCGCTTTTCAGGAATTCTTGCAATGTCGAGAATTCCAATTTTCCCGCCATTGATATCTTGCGGCATTACTACTGGCACACCTTCGCTCGTATATTCACGGGCATGAAGTTGGCTGCCAAAAGGGCCTGTTTGCAAATAACCACCTGAATCAATTAAAATGTCACTTAACTTTTTAGCTTTCCACTCCCTCGGAATCCAACCGATGGAGGTTTCTTGATAGAGCTCCGGGGCTTGTTCTCTATGGGGGCGGAGTTTGCCATCGGCGGTGAGGCCACGGGTAAACAAGTCGTGCATTAACCCCGCATTGATTTGCTGGTATTTGTGGATGATGGCTTCAGTTTTTTCGATGGATCGATCGATGGTTTCTAAAATTGAAACAATGATTTTTTGGTGCTTTTCGTCTACAGGATATTTTAGTTTGAGGATTCGTGCCAAATCTTTTGGCACATGAGGCACTCCGGTTCCAGTTCTTCGGTTCTGAATCCATTCAAAATTTTGTAACAGATAGTAGTAAAGTAAGCTACTTGTGATTTTCCCATTAGAGGAAAGTTTTGAGACGGTTGATGACACGACCCCCAACAAACCATGCCCCACCAAACCACTTCGTTCGCCATCCCAAAGCATCAATACATCATTTTTATTTGCTTGAACTGATTGAAAAGTTGATGCATATCCATCGTGACCACCGACAAGCGAGCTAGCGCCCAAATATCGTTCAGATCCTAATAGCTGAAACTGACTTGTTTCAACCTTTCTTCCTTTTTGAAAATCAACCAAGTCCCCTAGCTGATTTATTACCCAATCACTCATACCCCAACTCCACCAGAAACGCATTCAGCTGCTCTGAGGCCGCACCCCGCTCTGCTTCAATCGTCTTGGCCGTTACGGCGTATTTACTCCACAGATTTTCAATCGCCTTGATGCAAGCGCGCTGGTCGGCCCGGAGATAGGCCTGATAAGTGTTCATCAATACTTGGCACAACCGTTCGATAATCACGATCCGGGCCTCGTCGCGAGAAATCTTCTGCCGCGCACTTGCGACCAATTCATCGCGTCTGTTTTCAATACCTTTGATTGTGGCTTTCAAGATCTTGACCTCATCCTCCAAGACTTTGTGTCGAGCCAAACTTTGTTCAAGTTTCTGAGCTTGTTCTCGGGCCACTGCACCCTGTTCTATTATCTGACTAAGTGGTTCGGCAAACTCGGAGAAGTGTCGCACCTGAACAGCTAAATCGAGAATGCGTTTGCCATTCTCAAATTGCGGCTCTTTTTGACTCAGGCCATCCGTACAATAATAACCTTTCTTTGTACCACTTGGCAGCAGTCCGGCGACTTTGATTTCGGTAAAAATATTGGCCGCCAGGGCTTTCAGTTCTTTGAGCTGCGTTTTCCATTCACAATTAAAAGTTTTGAGCTCCTCCTTTTTGCCTTTCACCTCGTCACCAGCCATGACGCCGGTGTTTTCCGTGTCTTCAAAATCTTCTTCATCGGCGGCACTGAACAGGGCCTGCAACTCAGTCAAGCGGGCTTGGGCCTGCTCCATATCTTCGAGAATTTCAGGAAATTGACTGTGCAAAATTTCCTCATCGGGAATCAGTTCCGGCCCCCAGCCGCTGGCGGCAATAGATTTAAAATCGGACTTGAGCAGATTGACATAGTTGGCAAAGGCACCACGCACCTGATAAGGAGAAAGAATAAGACGTGAAAACTTGGGACACAATGGGACGTAAAAAATATTGACATTTCATATACTTATGTATTAT